>JAZNOB010000255.1:0-8298 GCA_045580565.1 Ruminococcus sp. | reverse complement strand
TATGGAGCTGGTTGGAGTATTTACACGCCGTGCGCCGGAGACAGTGAAGCTTCTGACAGAGGGGATTCCGGTTTATCATATGGACGCAGTGACGGATATGCAGGATAAGATCGACGTAATGATCATCTGCGGCGGCAGTGCGACAGATCTCCCGAAGCAGACTCCTGAGCTTGCAAAGTACTTTGATGTAATCGACAGCTTTGATACTCACGCAAGAATTCCTGAGCATTTTGCAAATGTTGACAAGGCTTGCAAGGAAAGCGGTCATCTTGCTCTCATCTCACTGGGATGGGATCCGGGTCTGTTTTCACTGAATCGTCTCTATGCAGAGTCCATTCTTCCCTCAGGCAAGACATATACATTCTGGGGCAAGGGCGTAAGCCAGGGACATTCCGACGCAATCAGAAGAGTAGAAGGCGTAAAGAAGGGCATCCAGTATACGGTTCCTGTTGATGCTGCTATGGACGCTGTAAGATCAGGCTCTCAGCCGGAGCTTTCCACACGTGAAAAGCACGAGAGAGTTTGCTTTGTCGTTGCCGAAGAAGGCGCAGACAAGGAGAAGATCGCAGAGACGATCAAGAGCATGAAGAATTATTTTGATGAATACAATACAACTGTAAACTTCATCAGTGATGAAGAATTTGACGCACAGCATAACACAATGCCTCACGGCGGATTTGTTATGAGAAGCGGCAAGACAGGCGATGGAGAAAATACTCATCAGATGATCGAGTATTCCCTGAAGCTTGAGTCCAATCCGGAATTTACAGCAAGTGTACTGGTAGCTTATGCAAGAGCGCTTTCACGTCTGAAGGCTGAGGGTGCTGTTGGCTGCAAGACAGCGTTTGATATTGCTCCGGCATATCTTTCACGTCTCAGCGGCGAGGAGCTGCGTGCATCTATGCTGTAAGGTATAGATATTACTGCAGTCCCTTGGAGCATTTTCGAGGGACTGCTTTCTGCGAAAAGGTTTGTTTTTGCGGATCATAATAATGCAGAATAGTCATCGGGCTGGTTATGATTATGGAATATGAAAAAAATCTGTGACTTTAACCGGTTTTTTGTAATTACATCTTGCAAAAGAGATTATTTTGTGTTATTATATAAAGAAGGGAAAATGCCGGGTATATGAAAACGGCAAATACGAGCGTGCGGTGATTATGCACGGGTTTGGAGAATATTATGCCAAAAAGAGAAGATATTAACAAGATTATGATTATTGGATCCGGTCCGATTATTATCGGCCAGGCTTGCGAATTCGACTATTCGGGTACACAGGCGTGTAAGGCACTGCGTCAGCTCGGATATGAAATCGTACTGGTTAATTCTAATCCGGCTACCATTATGACAGATCCAGATGTTGCTGACATCACATATATTGAGCCTCTCAATCTGGGCAGACTGACTCAGATCATTGAGAAGGAGCGTCCGGATGCGCTTCTGCCGAACCTTGGCGGTCAGTCCGGTCTGAACCTTTGCTCTGAGCTTGCTGAGGCAGGCGTTCTTGAAAAGTACAATGTACAGGTAATCGGTGTACAGGTTGACGCCATCGAAAGAGGCGAGGACAGAATCGAGTTCAAGAACACCATGGATAAGCTCGGCATTGAAATGGCAAGAAGCGAGGTTGCATATTCTGTAGAAGAGGCAATGGCTATCGCTGACAAGCTGAAGTATCCTGTTGTTCTTCGTCCTGCGTATACAATGGGCGGCGCAGGCGGCGGTCTTGTTTACAATGTGGACGAGCTTAAAGTCGTATGTGCAAGAGGTCTTCAGGCAAGCCTTGTTGGTCAGGTTCTGGTTGAAGAAAGCATCAGCGGCTGGGAAGAGCTTGAGCTTGAGGTTGTACGTGACGCAGAAAATAACAAGATCACAGTATGCTTTATTGAAAATATAGATCCTATTGGTGTCCACACAGGTGACTCATTCTGTTCAGCACCTATGCTGACTATTTCCGAAGATGTACAGAAGAAGCTTCAGGAGCAGTCATATGCTATTATTGAGGCTATCGAGGTTATCGGCGGATGTAACTGTCAGTTCGCACACGATCCGGTTTCCGGCAGAATCGTTGTTATTGAGATCAATCCGAGAACATCACGTTCCTCTGCTCTGGCTTCCAAGGCAACAGGCTTCCCCATCGCATTTGTATCAGCACTGCTGGCTTGCGGTCTGACTCTGGAGGACATTCCCTGCGGCAAGTACGGCACTCTTGATAAGTACGTTCCGGACGGCGATTATGTTGTTATCAAGTTCGCTCGCTGGGCATTTGAAAAGTTCAAGGGCGCTGAGGATAAGCTGGGCACACAGATGCGTGCAGTAGGCGAAGTTATGAGCATCGGCAAGACCTATAAGGAAGCTTTCCAGAAGGCTATCAGAAGCCTTGAAACAGGAAGATATGGTCTGGGCTACGCTAAGAACTTCAACTCACAGACAAAGGAAGAACTGCTCTCACAGCTGAGATTCCCGTCAAGTGAACGTCAGTTCATTATCTACGAGGCTCTCCGCAAGGGTGCAACAATTGATGAGATTTATGAGCTGACAAAGATCAAGCACTGGTTCCTCCAGCAGATGAAGGAGATCCTCGACGAAGAAGAGGCACTCATTGCTCAGAAGGGCAGCGTTCCTGCAAAGGATGTTCTGAAGACAGCTAAGCTTGACGGCTTCAGCGACAGATACCTCAGCCAGATCCTTGAGGTTCCGGAAGAGGATATCAGAAATGCAAGATATGAATACGGCATCCGTGAGGCTTGGGAAGGCGTACACGTAAGCGGTACTGAGAATGCAGCTTACTATTACTCCACATATCATCTGGATGAGGATAAGAGTCCTGCATCCGACAAGCCCAAGATCATGATTCTTGGCGGCGGCCCTAACAGAATCGGTCAGGGTATCGAGTTCGACTACTGCTGCGTTCACGCTGCACTGGCTCTGAAGAAGATGGGCTTTGAGTCCATTATCGTAAACTGCAACCCTGAGACAGTTTCTACTGACTATGACACATCCGATAAGCTCTATTTTGAGCCGCTGACTCTTGAGGATGTTCTGAGCATTCACGAAAAGGAAAAGCCAATCGGCGTTATCGCACAGTTCGGCGGTCAGACACCTCTGAACCTTGCTGCTGACCTGAAGAAGAACGGCGTTAATATTCTGGGTACAACTCCTGAGACTATCGACCTTGCTGAGGACAGAGACCACTTCCGTGCAATGATGGATAAACTGGGCATCCCGATGCCTGAGGCTGGCATGGCTGTAAATGTTGACGAGGCTCTTGAGATCGCTAACAGGATCGGCTATCCTGTAATGGTTCGTCCTTCATACGTTCTGGGCGGCAGAGGCATGGAGATCGTTCACGACGACGAAATGATGCGTGTTTATATGTCCGCAGCTGTAGGCGTAACTCCTGACAGACCTATCCTCATTGACAGATTCCTCAATCATGCTACTGAGTGTGAGGCTGACGCTATATCCGACGGTACAAACTGCTTTGTTCCTGCTGTTATGGAGCATATCGAGCTTGCAGGCGTTCACTCCGGTGACTCCGCTTGCATCCTGCCTGCAAAGAATCTCTCCGACGAGATGATCGCTACTATCAAGGACTATACAAAGAGAATCGCTGTTGAAATGAACGTATGCGGTCTGATGAATATGCAGTACGCTATCGAGGGCGATACAGTTTACGTTCTGGAGGCAAATCCCAGAGCTTCAAGAACTGTTCCGCTTGTATCAAAGGTTTGCAGCATCAACATGGTAAAGATTGCAACTGAAATCATGACATCTCAGTTCACCGGCAATGAATCTCCTGTATCAGGTCTGACTGATCGTGTTATCACTCACTACGGCGTAAAGGAAGCTGTGTTCCCGTTCAATATGTTCCAGGAAGTAGACCCTGTTCTCGGACCGGAAATGCGCTCCACTGGTGAGGTTCTGGGTATGTCTGATTCCTTCGGCGAGGCTTACTACAAGGCTCAGGAAGCAACTCAGACAAAGCTTCCTACAGAGGGTACTGTAGTTCTCAGCGTATGCGACAGAGACAAGCCTGAGCTGGTAGAGATCGCTGCTGCATTCAGTGAGCTTGGCTTCAGAATCATCGCAACAGGCGGATGCTATGATGTTATCACAAAGGCTGGCATCAAGGCTGAGAGAATCTGCAAGATGCACGAGGGCAGACCTAATATCGCTGACCAGATCGCAAACGGTGAGATCCAGCTGCTTATCAACACACCTGCAGGCAAGACAAGCGTATATGACGACAGCTATATCCGTAAGGCTGCTATCAAGCACAGAGTTCCGTATATCACAACAATGGCTGCTGCTAAGGCAAGCGCAGAGGGTATCCGTGCACTGATCGAAAAGAAGCAGTTCGGCGTAAAGTCTCTCCAGGATTTCCACGCTGATATCAAGTAAAATATAAACATTATCCGGAATTGCACATGCAGTTCCGGATTTTTTTGCTTTTGCTGTGATAAAATAGCTATAATATATTGCGTTATGGATTATAATATGTTATAATTGATGTATAAAATATTTTGCTGATGAAAGCGGTTATATTATGAAAGGATTTTTTAAAGGATTTTTGAGTGCGGCTTTGTCTGTATGTATGCTTACACTGTATACGCCTGCGGTTTCACATGCGGATGATGAAAACGGTAAGCTTGGCGATCAGATCGAGTGGGAAAAATCATATGGGTATGTACATCTTTACGGTGTCGGCGATATTCCAACACTCGAGGAGCTTGGTATTGAGAAATATCCGTGGGATGATGACGGAGTTACGGAAGCTGCGGAGATCAACTACGGTATTACCGGTATCCCGTCCGGTGCTTTTTCTGGTATCAGCGAACTTTACCTTCCAGCTTCTTTAGAATATATAGGTTCCGGTGCTGTCACTGACATTTCCAGTATAAGCATGTCGATCAAAAGCTCTGACTGCGTTTTTGAGGAGGGAGCAATAAGCTTTACTGATGACGTTCCTGCTGGTTATATAGAATGCTATGGCGGTTCTACAGCTGAGGAGTATCTGAATAGCTTGAATGGCGTCAATTTCATAAGTCTTGGTGACAAGCCTCACGGCAACTATACTGACGGTACTCTCGACTACATTCTTTACGACGACTGCGCATATGTAGCCGACCTTGATGCGCTTGTTACCTCAGTTGTGATCCCTGAAGAGGTCGAAGGACTGCCGGTTACAGGGATCGGAAGCAATGCCTTTCGTGGACATCCTGTTGTAAATGCTGTTATGCCTGATTCTATTACTGAGATATGTGATGGAGCATTCAGAAGTTGTAATATTACAGATATTGAATTCTCCGACAGCCTTGTTTCTATCGGTGATGAAGCCTTTGCATGGTGCAGCAGGCTTTCAGAGGTCAGATTTCCCGACTCTCTGCAGACAATAGGCAGCAGTGCGTTCTTCTATTGTGATGATATGTATGTGCCATATTTCGGCAGCAGTCTTCAGTCAATAGGAAGTGCGGCATTTAAGTACTGCAGAAGCATTGAATATGCCAATCTGCCTGAAAGTCTTACATATATGGGAGAATCAGCCTTTGAGGAAAGCGGACTTACAAGGATAGCCATACCATCTGGTATAGAGGTGATAGAGCCGTATACCTTCAGTAATTGTACGAGCCTTGAAACGGTGACTTTGCCGGATAATATAAAGAAGATATACTTTAATGCTTTTACAAATGTTCCTGTTTTTGAAACCATGGTGATGCCGTCTGTGACTATGGTCAGTATGTCAGAGAAGGAGGTAAGCGGAAAGTCAACTGAAAATGCAGTAATACCTGATAATATTACCTCTGCCTACAGTAATTCCTACTACGGCTTCGGTACACTCACTATCGGCAGTATGCTGCAGGAATTTATAGCTGCTGACATAAAACCATTGGCGAGTGATAATGTTGACAAGCTGAAGGATGTATTCGTCAGCGAGGATAATCCCTATTACTGCGCAGAGGACGGCATTGTCTACAATAAGGACAAGACAGCCATCATCTATGTGGCTGCAGAGCATGAATTTGAAAACGGTATCATGACTATCCCAGCGTCCGTAACAGAAATACGATGCTCAATCATAAATCAGAAGATCACTGGATTTGCAGCAGAGGAGGGGAATACTGCCTTTTCAGCTGTTGACGGGATACTTATGGATGCAGAGCAGAAGACCATACTGCAGTATCCTGCCGGCAGAACGGATACAAGCTTCCGTGTGCCCGATGGTGTTGAAACCATCGCTGAATATTCATTCTATGGTGCTGATCTGAAATATGTCCTGATTCCAGCAAGCGTAAAATCTGTTGGAAAGGGTGCGTTCTGGCAGACGGAGCCGGAGTATATCGTTTTTCAGCATACTGCAGAGGACGAATTGGAGCTTCATGATGAATTTGAAGGATATTACAGAGTGGGTTTTTCAGGAGAGACTTATTATGCACAGGCTCAGACTGACTACTACGTCCGCAAAGGCTCGGTTCCGGATGTGAAATGGCAGGCAAATTCAATATACCTTGATGAGCCTGTAACAGGCACTCACGGCAATTTTACATGGAGCATCGAAGATCTGGTGCTTACTGTTTCAGGCAGCGGAGATATGCCGAAATCAAGCTCAGGCGTTTATCCGTGGATGAAGTATCCCTTTACTGAGGTGGTATTTGAGGGCGACAATATCAGAGTTGCCGACAGAGCATTTGAGGGCTATGAGCTGCTGAGAAAGGTATCTCTCTCCGGCGTTACATCCATCGGACTGAGAGCCTTCAACGGATGCAGCAGTCTCAGCGAATTTACAGAGCATGACAAGATAACATTTGCTGAATACCTTGCAGTAACAGGCACTCTGTGGGCGTCTGTTCCTCAGGATGAAACCGGAATGAATCTTCTCGGCAATGTTCTCATGAGCTATGCGGGAACGTCAGGTGACGCTGAAATACCGGATAATGCTGTATATGTTTCTGCAGGCGCATTTTCGGATGCTGAATTCAATACTCTTTATGTTCCTGAATCCGGTATAACATACAGCAGCCTTGCCTTTACCGGAAATGATTCTCTTCAGAGGCTGCGTCTTATCGGTTCTGATACTGACCTTACAGCGGCGGATTTTACAAAGGCAGCTGAGAAATGTCAGGAGCTTACCCTCACGGATCTATCCGGCGCTGAAGAAACTGCTCTTTGCTATATGAAGGACAACAGCCTTATGTATCTTGCCGAGGCTCTCAGCGGTACGCCGTATATGCAGGAGCTTCTGACGGAATATATCAGCGGTATTCTTTCAGGGTCAGGCAATACTTCCGATCAGCTGCTGATTACTAAGCTCTACAATTATTCCATGAACAATACTGTATATGGGTATACATACGCTGAAAGCGAAAGGGGAAGCCTTACCGGAGACGGAAAGACATGGGAGAAAAGTCAGCATCTGTCTCACAACTCCGATGGTATAGTTCTTTATGGACGTGGAGTCTGCTCAGCCTTTGCAGAGTTTGTGAATGCCTATGCCAGTCTTGCTGAAAGTGAGGGGATTACCAATACTCTCAGAGCTGTCAGCTGCACCGGTCTTAACCATGAGTGGAATGCGGTAGGACTTGATACCGGCACTGAGAATGAATACTGGTATTATATGGATCTTTCCAACAGAACGTATCTGATAGGCTATGAGAATGAAATGCTGAGCCAGAATCCGGAGATGTTCAGTTACGATCCGGAGCTTTCGAAAAACGAGGACGGTACCTACACAGTTACCATTGGCAATGGCGAGAGTGTGAATATTGAAAGTGAGGATATGCTGCTGCCGGATACAAGAGGGGATGTAAATGGCGATCTTGCAGCTGACCTTGACGATGCCTCCGCTATCCTCACCATTTATGCCTGCAACGGTGCAGGGCTTGACAGCGGCTTTTCAGATGAACAGCTGACAGCCGCCGATGTCAATGAGGACGGGGTGATCACCCTTGATGACGCCTCAGCTGTCCTCAGCTACTATGCACGTAAGGGCGCAGGT
Source organism: Ruminococcus sp. (assembly GCA_045580565.1). GTDB lineage: Bacteria > Bacillota > Clostridia > Oscillospirales > Ruminococcaceae > Ruminococcus_C. Next base: position 305 of record JAZNOB010000255.1, on the reverse strand, counting down.
CTTGGTACAGATTGGGATGAGATCATTTAAGAAAGGAAAATACTATGAAAAAGATATGTATGTTTATTGCTGTAATTTTTATGCTTGTTACGCTGCCTTTTGCAGTATTAGCTTCAGCGGTCAGCGCTGAGGAGGAGATTCCGACATCCGGAGAATTGGGTGACGGCTTCAGCTGGGAGGCTGTGTTCGATGAGGAAAGGTACGAATATAATCTTTATATAAACGGCAGCGGCAGACTTCCGTCGCCTGCTGAGCTTGGACTTGAGGAATACCCATGGCAGGCGTATGCAGAGTACAAAAAGTAC
>JAZNOB010000254.1:0-3150 GCA_045580565.1 Ruminococcus sp. | reverse complement strand
GATGAATGTTTCCTTGCCGAGAAGCTCCTTTTCAACGTCAAAGAATTTCACATAGCTTCCCACAGGGTTACGCTTCTGCGGAATCTGCGGAGGAATGAGGCTCTCCTGTCCCTCCCAAGGGTACTGGGTGTTGACATACTGCGGTTTGTCGTAGCCCTGCAGCTGGATGTGTCCGGGGACTGTAATGTCATCGAAGCCTGTTACATCAAAATCTGTCTTGTAGAATTCGGCAGGTCTATCCACGGGATGTTCGGTATATGCAAACTTCCAAGTGCCGTTCAGGCTCTGACGAAGATTTCCGTCCTTTGTTGTATATGTATGGTCTGAGTGTGCCTTTTCTCTGTTAACTTCAAAAATTTCAGGATTTGCGAGCCATTCAAGTGTGGGTTTCATAATAATGTCCTCCTTATTTGTTGTGGTTTTTGTCCCAGTTTTCATTTGCCTTTTCAACTGTCAGCCTTGACAGCAGAATTGTAATCAAAAGATTGAGAAGCATCGGCAGCCAGAGATACATGAAGTGCAGCATATTGATGCAGGATTCCGGCTGTACAGCTGCATTTGCCACATAACCACCTGCTGCAAGAAGCCAGCCTGTGAGTGCTGTTCCGATACCGCCGCCGATTTTTACGCCAAGTGACGAACAGGAATACATTGTGCCGTCAATACGCTTGCCCGTTGTGCGGTATGTATAATCGGAGCAGGCTGCGATCAGTGCGTTCAGGTCTCCCTGCATCGGGCTCATTGCAATTGCGGCTACACCTGTGAAGATGAGCATCATCGGGATGTTCTGCATATATCCGCCCACAACCACAAGTCCTCTTGCAATGGTGGAAATCAGGTAGCCGGTGAGGTTGAGCTTGTACATGCCCTTGCATTTCTTGACAAGATAGGGAGTAATCAGCAGACCGCAGATCATGGGGATGTTGATTGCAAGCGAGAAAGTGCCGAGCAGATCCTCATCACCGAGGATGTAGGTCATGTAGTAAATACCCATACTGAGTGTGGCGGAGAAAAGCTGCGTCAGGATGTAGACCGCACAGATGATGATGTAGTATTTGTTTGCAAGGAGCAGCTTTGCAGCGTCGAGCAGTGAGTACTTCTTGCTTTCGTCCTCAGTGCGGTGCTCCTTGTCTGCAAGCTCAAAATCCGGATAAGCATCTGCGGAGAATTTTGCAGCCTCTTCATCGGCATGATTTTCATTTTCCAGTTCTTCTTCGGGAAGCTCCTTGACGGAGAATACGGAGATGGTATTCACCACCAGTCCGATCACTGCGTAGATGATTGCAATATTCCTCCAACCTTCCACACCGCCGCCGCACCAGTCAACGGCTTTCACAGTTATCGACTGGATCAGGAGGCTTGTGCCGAATGCGAAGATGAAGCGGATGGAACCCATTTGTACTCGCTCGTTGCCGTTTTTGGTGATGAGTGCGGTCAGTGCGGAATAGGCGATGTTGTTTGCGGTATAGAATACGGCATTGAGCAGTGTGTAGGTGATGAAGAAGTATGCATATTTTGCGACATCACCCCATGTTGTAGGAATTGCAAAAATTGCAGCCAGCATAATACTGCAGCCGATGTAGGGGAACAGCATCCAAGGACGTGCCTTGCCGAGCTTCGTTTTTGTTTTGTCGATCAGCGAACCGAATATGACATCTGTAAATCCGTCAAAAATTTTTGAAACCATCATCAGCGTTCCGACAATGCCTGCGTTCAGTCCTGCGGTATCGGTCAGATAGATCATTACAAAGGTTGCAAGGAAGGCGTATACGACGTTTCCTGCTATATCTCCCGATCCGTAGCCTATTTTGTTGTACCATCTGAGGTATTTCTTTTCAGTCATGTTACTCTCTCCTTTAAAAGAATTCATTATGGTTTTTGTTAATGTCCGTTGCAGGTCTCGAGTTCTGCTTCGGGAACAGTGTCCACTGTCGGATGAAGCACTGCAATTCGATTAAAGGCGCCTTTACTTTCTGATTCTATTTTATCATGCTTTGAAGCTTGATTCCATAAACACAATGAGACAATTCATGCACAAAATGATACTTCAATATTGAAATGCAGATTCAGATATGCTATAATGGAGAAAAGAAAAACAAGAGGAGGTCCGTATATGTATACCAATGTTGCTTATCTTCATAATTCCCTGACCGATATGGTGGATGAAAGCCGTTCCCTGATCGTGACAAGCTGCGGATACTATCGCGTACACAGCCGATCCGTGGTTTCGACTGAACGTCCACAGGGAAGGCGGGACTATCAGCTTCTCTATATCGCCAAGGGCAAGGGGTATTTTTATTTCGATGGTCCTGACGGAAAAGAAACGGTCATCACTGAGGGAAACATGATCCTGTTCCGTCCCGGTGAGATACAGTATTACTACTACCATGCCCCCGACAAAACAGAGGTGTACTGGGTGCATTTTACCGGAAGAATGGTTGAGGGTATTCTGGATAACTATGAAATGCCGCAAAAGGAAAATGTATTCTATACGGGAACATCCCCGGACTATGCGTGGCTGTACCGTCAGATGATACAGGAATTACAGCTGTGCCGACCGAATTACGAAGAACTGCTCACGCTCAATCTGCGGCATATCTTCATCCAGATCAACCGCTACATTAAAGAGGGCAGAAAAAAAGGCAGCGACGCTCAGAACGAGATCGAGCGTGCTACCCATTATTTCAATGAACACTACAATGAACTGATCAATATTGACGATTACGCTGCCTCACGGCACATGAGCACCTGCTGGTTTATCCGCAGTTTCCGGCAGATCGTCAAGGTCACACCGATGCAGTATATCCTCTCGCTGCGTATGGCGAATGCGCAGAGCTTACTCGAATCCACGGAATACAACATCTCCGAAATTGCTGCGTCTGTTGGTTATGATAATCCGCTGTATTTCAGCAGGCTGTTTCATAAGCATATCGGGGTTTCGCCGTCGGAGTACAGGAAACAAAGAACAAAATAAGTATGCTTTCTGTTTTGACTTGAATATAGTGATGGTTACAGGCACTTTTGTACGAGAAGGACGGTGTTCGGGGATTATCTGGTGTTTCGGTTCAGGTCGGGGTGGAGATTGTGGTGGAGAAGTGAATGGGGAGAGGAAAGCCCCTCTGTCGGATGCTAGTTCCGGCAGAGAGGCTT
>JAZNOB010000253.1:0-5473 GCA_045580565.1 Ruminococcus sp. | reverse complement strand
AGGAGTCTCAGTCCGCATACTCCTACCAGCGATACTATTGTAGGGATGATGGAGTAGCCGATACCTCTCAGTGCGCCTACCATAACATCCATTATGCCGCACAGTGCGTAGAATGTGCATATGTACATAAGACGGAGCATTCCGGCTTCTATAACATCCGGACTTGAGGAGTATATTCCAAGCAAAGGCTCACCAAAGAGCACAGCGAGATTTCCGAGGATCAGACCGGTTGCAATAACGCAGCCCTGACCGGTCAGGACTATTCGGTCGATACGTTTGTGAAGTCCTGCACCGTAATTCTGGCTGACAAATGAAATAGTAGCCTGATGGAAGGCGTTCATTGCCATGTAGACAAAGCCCTCGATATTTGAAGCAGCGGAGTTTCCGGCAACTACAGTACTTCCGAATATGTTTATTGATGACTGTATAACCACATTTGAAAGGGAGAATATGACACCCTGAAAGCCGGCAGGCAGACCGATCCTGATAATGATGCCGAGTATTCTTCTGTCGAGGCAAAGCTTCCTGAAGCTGAACTGAATACCGCCGGATTCCTTCATAAGGCAGCGTACAACAAGTGCTGCTGATATGGTCTGGGATATAACGGTTGCAAGGGCAACGCCGGCAACGTCCATTTTCAGGACTATTACAAAGAAAAGGTTCAGCACAACATTTATAACGCCTGCGCCGAGTAGGTAGTAAAGGGGACGTGTTGTGTCGCCTACTGCACGGAGAAGTGCGCTGCCGAAGTTGTAGACCATGTTCGGGATCATTCCGGCGAAATATATTCTGAGGTAGACAGCAGCAAGACCGCAGACCTCCTCCGGAGTCTGCATAAGGACGAGTATCTGCTCTGCGAAGATAAGACCTATGATGGTAAGTACAAGTCCGCTTAATGCGCTGAGTGCCATTGATGTGTGTACAGTCTGGCTCAGTTCCTTTTCAGATTTACCGCCGAAGAATCTTGCAGCGGCGACGTTTGCACCCACTGAAAGACCGAGGAACAAATTGGTAAGCAGATTTATAAGAGCAGTGGTAGAGCCAACAGCTGCAAGGGAATTATCACCAGCGAACTTGCCTACGACTACAATATCCGCAGCGTTGAACAACAGCTGCAATATACTTGAAAGCATCAGCGGCATTGCGAAAAGCAGCATTTTCTTCAGTATGCTTCCGCTGCACATATCCATTTCATAGCTTTTGGTTCTGATACCCACAACGATCACTCCTGTTCTGATTTTGATACGTGATACATTATAGCACCGGCGAATCTAAATGTCAACGGTAAAAATATAAAAATGAGAGGCTTAAAATAACCTCTCATTTTGTGTAACATTATTTCTTAGTTCTCTATAAAGTGTCGGGGTATTTGCAACCCCCTCAGTCACGCCGCAGTCGTGACTGCTCCCAATACTAAGGGGAGCCTTGATCGATGTGCCTCGAACATGGTTAGAATCTCCCAACTTTTGGTTGAGAACCTATTTCTTTTTTATATGCCTGCGAAGCTCGTCAATATGCTTTTTCACATCCGGATTTACTATGTATCGTTCAAGATGCTCTCTTACAGAAAGCCGTGACTTGAAGGAGAACATAAAGCTGAAGCGTTCGCCCTGCTTCTTCTTGTAGTCCTGAACATTTTCCTTCAGTTCTTCCAGACGTACTACTATCTGGTGTTCCTCGGCAAATTTCCTGATGTGGTATAGTGTACGTGCTGAGTAGTTGAAGTCCATGACCATGATGCCGAAATAGAAGCCAATACAGAATGAGAAGGTGAGATTGCTGGAAAGCCATCTGAGCATATCGAGAATATGCGGATGTATCAAGAAATAGTAAACAGCGCTCATGATCAGCCAGAAGAATGAGAACAGCGGACATATGATTCCCTGAAAGTTTCCCCACATATCTGAATAATCCCATAGCTTTATCTTCATGCCCTTGATGAAAATTATTCCGGCAGCGTATTCAATTATCGTTATTGCAATAGCCATAGCTATAAATAGCAGGAGCTTACGGATGTAAGGGTTCTCCATGTGGATATAAGGCTCAATAAGGGTCAGGAGATAGAGGATACAAAGGCTGAAGCCGTAGATCGGAAGCCATGGGCCTACAAGGTATCCGGGATTTATCCATTTCTTAGAAACGAGCCTTCTGAAGATGACTTCCAGTCCCCATCCGAGAAAGCTTCCTACAGCAAAAAGAAAAGCGAGTATCAGGAGTATATTCATATGTTACCTTTCGATATAGAATAACCGCACCGGCGAATGTCACCGGTGCGGAAATGGTTTATTGATTAAAATTAACTTACTTGGCAGCAGCAGCGAAATAATCGGACATAACCGGATTCAGGCTTGCTGCAACAGCTGCATAATAGCTGAGGATCGCAGATGCGTCGTTCAGAGTGATTGTGCTGTCAGCGTCAACATCAGCAGCAGCGAACTGTGCCTCGTCGAATGTAGAGCCAAGGCTTGCAGCTACGCTTGCATATTCTGTAAGAACTGCAGAAGCGTCGGACAGACCAACTGTACCGTCAGCGTCAACATCGCCGTAGGAAACTTCGCTGTAGGGGCTGTCGCCGAGACCTGTGATTGTGAATGTAACTGTAATGAAGTCGCCAGCATTCATGCCGAGACCAGAGTTTGTGATATCTGTAGTCTTGGGATCCTGCCATTCGTTGTAGATGTTCTTACGGAGAGATGTACCGTCATTCTCAACATTCAGGGAGCTGGCACCGCTGTCTGTATAATCCATATCAACAACTTCAGATACGACCAGCTCACCGTTATCGTCATAGCCATGCTTTGTCAGCTGGATGCTGTCGATAGTAACTGAAATACCGCTGTCAGCGATCAGAGTTGCATTGTCTGTCAGAGTGTAATCCTCCGGTACGAAAGCGTAGAGGTTGATGTTTGTGGACAGAAGCATAAGCTCGATAGAGTCTGAACCATTCAGGCTCTCAACGGATACAGAATACTGACCGTCCTCTGTGAATGTAACAGGTGTAACACCTGCATCATCAGCAGCCCAGTACTCATCTGCGCCGGACATCATTGCGATAAATGCTGTATATACGCCTTCTTCGGGTGTTCCTGCCGTATCATCGCCAGTAGTATCATCGCCAGTAGTATCGTCACCAGCAGAACCGCTTCCGATACCTGTTACAGTAAAGGTAACTGTAATGAAGTCACCAGCATTCATGCCGAGACCGGTGTTTGTGATATCTGTGGTCTTAGGATCCTGCCACTCGTTGTAGATGTTCTTACGGAGAGATGTACCGTCATTTTCAACGTTCAGGGAGCTGACGCCGCTGTCTGTATAATCTATATCAACAACTTCAGATACAACCAGCTCACCGTTATCATCATAGCCATGCTTTGTCAGCTGAATGCCGTCAATAGCAATAGAAATACCAGTGTCAGCGATCAGAGTTGCATTGTCTGTCAGAGTGTAATCCTCTGGAACATAACCGTACAGATTGATGTTTGTGGACAGAAGCATAAGCTCGATAGAGTCTGAACCATTCAGGCTCTCAACGGATACAGAATACTGACCATCCTCTGTGAATGTAACAGGTGTAACGCCCTCGTCATCAGCTGCCCAGTATTCATCAGCGCCGGACATCATTGCGATAAACGCTGTGTACTCAGTCGGTTCATAGGTCTCGCCTTCTGCAAATGCAGAGAAGCTGAGGCAGGATGCTCCAACCGCTGCTGCAGAAAATGCTGCGAGCATTTTCTTAAGGATGTTTGTGTGTTTCATTTTTGATCATTTCCCTTCATTTAAAAAATTGCTTTGCGAAGCTCAGTATTGAGCTTACGTATGCACCATAATTATAGCACATTACCAAAAAAATGTCAATAGTAAATAAGGAATGCGCATAAAATGTCCAAAACTGGGCAGGCTATTTCAAATATCGTGGGATACTTATTGATAAATTGAAAAATAATAGGACATTGGCTTGACAAAATCGGGTTTATATTATATAATGTAAAACAAGCGAAAGGCTGTGAAGAGAAGGAGTAGGTTCGGCTCTGATGTGAAGAGAGAAGGCGGTTGGTGCAAGCCTTACATCATCCCTATGGAAGTAGTCTCGGAGCTGCGTATGCGAAGCGCATTGGCGTGTGTAGTGTACGACGGGTACTCCCGTTACAGAGGAGCGTTTTCATAGAAAACGCATGAGTGCAGACTATTTTCGGTCTGAATTCAGGTGGTATCACGGACATACGTTCGCCCTGAGTAATCCTAAGTATGGGATTGCCGGGCGTTTTTTGTTATTGTGAGCACAAATTTTGTTTAAGGAGTTTTCAGTATGAAAAAAGAACTGGCAAAGGCTTATTCGCCTAAGGATTTCGAGGATCGTATATACGCCCTCTGGAATGAAAAGGAAGCTTTTAAGGCAAATCCGGATCCGGAAAAGGAGCCTTACACTATCGTAATCCCTCCGCCCAACATCACAGGTCAGCTGCATATGGGTCATGCCCTTGACGAGACTCTTCAGGATATCCTTATCCGCTGGAAGAGAATGTCCGGCTACTGCACACTCTGGCTGCCGGGTACTGACCATGCGGCTATTGCTACAGAGGCTAAGATCGTTGAGGCTATGCGCAAGGAAGGCGTTACCAAGGAGGATCTTGGCAGAGAGGGCTTCATGAAGCGTGCATGGGAATGGAAGAAGCAGTACGGCGGAAGAATCGTTGAACAGCTCAAGAAGCTGGGTTCATCCTGCGACTGGTCAAGAGAACGCTTCACTATGGACGAGGGCTGCTCCAAGGCTGTAAAGGAGGTTTTCGTTAAGTATTATGAAAAGGGTCGCATCTACAGAGGCGAAAGAATTATCAACTGGTGTCCTCACTGCAAGACCTCTCTCTCTGACGCAGAGGTAAACTTCGAGGATCAGGCTGGTCACTTCTGGCATCTCCGCTATCCGCTCACAGACGGCAGCGGTTATCTTGAACTGGCTACTACTCGTCCGGAAACTCTGCTGGGCGATACAGCTGTTGCTGTAAATCCTGAGGACGAGCGTTACAAGCACCTTATCGGCAAGACACTCGACCTGCCGCTGGTACACCGTGAAATTCCGATCGTTGCAGATGAATATGTTGAAATGGACTTCGGTACAGGCGTTGTTAAGATCACTCCTGCACATGACCCTAACGACTTTGAGGTAGGTCTCAGACACGATCTGCCGGTCATCAATGTAATGACCGAGGAAGCTAAGATAACTGAGGATTACCCGAAGTACGCCGGCATGGACAGATACGAAGCAAGAAAGGCTATCGTAGCTGATCTGGAAGCTGAGGGCGCACTGGTAAAAATCGAGGACTACAGCCACAACGTTGGTACCTGCTACCGCTGCGGCACTACTGTTGAGCCGAGAGTTTCCACACAGTGGTTCGTTAAGATGAAGCCTCTTGCAGGGCCTGCTATTGACGCTGTAAAGAACGGCGACACAAAGTTCGTTCCGGAGCGATTTGAC
>JAZNOB010000252.1:0-11493 GCA_045580565.1 Ruminococcus sp. | reverse complement strand
CAGAGTATACCTAACTTTGACTATGCAATGGCTGGCGGCGTTAAGAAGACATACCGCAAGAGATATCTGAGAAATATCGAAAGAGGTCTGTCTCTGATGGCTGATATGGAGGGCGTAAAGGACTTTGTAAACGGTTATGCTGCTGAAATCAAGGAAGCTAAGGGCGTTGAGCCTTGCCTTGCAAACGACAACGGCTTCCAGCAGGAGGAAAAGGCTTATCTCATGCAGAAGCTCAGCGAGGCTGACGCTGATAAGCTCCAGAAGTTTGCAGCTGAAAACGCATATAAGGAAACCAACCGTGCTACATATCAGGCTATGGAGGCTCTTATCCACAACCTGAACACCATGAACAGCCGTGCAGGTGCACAGACTCCATTCAGCTCCATCAACTATGGTACTGATACATCGCCTGAGGGCAGAATGGTTATTGAAAACATCCTGCTGGCTGAAGAAGCTGGTCTTGGCAACGGCGAGACTCCCATCTTCCCGATCCACATTTTCAAGATCAAGGAAGGCATAAACTACAGCGAAACTGATCCCAACTATAATCTGTTCAAGCTGGCGTGCAGAGTTTCCGCAAAGCGCCTTTTCCCCAACTTTGCATTCCTCGACGCTCCCTTCAACAAGCAGTTCTACAAGGAGGGTGACTATAGAACAGAGGTTGCATACATGGGCTGCCGTACAAGAGTTATGGGCAACAACTACGATCCTGAAAATGAGATCGTTACCGGCAGAGGTAATCTCAGCTTTACATCTATAAATCTTCCCAGACTCGCTATCAAGGCTGACCACAATGTAGGTCTGTTCTTCGATATGCTGGAGGAGATGATGGATCTGACTATCGACCAGCTGATGCATCGTTTCCAGATACAGTGCCAGAAGAAGGTAAGAAACTATCCGTTCCTGATGGGTCAGGGCGTATGGATAGGCTCTGAGGGACTTGACGCTGACGATACAGTTGGCGAGATCCTCAAGCATGGCACTCTTTCCGTAGGCTTTATTGGTCTTGCAGAGGCTCTGACAGCTCTTATCGGTTCACATCACGGTGAGACTGAGGAAGCAAGAGAGCTGGGTATGGAGATCATCACAGCTATGCGTAACCACATGGATATGGAAGCTAAGCGCACAGGTCTCAACTTCTCACTGCTGGCTACTCCGGCAGAGGGTCTGTCCGGACGCTTTGTACGTATGGATAAGGTGAAGTACGGTGTTATCCCAGGTGTAACAGACCGTGATTACTATACAAACTCATTCCATGTACCGGTACACTATTCTATCAGCGCAGTTGATAAGATCCGCATTGAAGCTCCCTACCACGAGCTTACAAACGGCGGTCATATCAGCTATATTGAGATGGACGGCGATCCGCTGCAGAATCTGGCGGCATTTGAAAAGGTCGTTCGCTACATGAAGGAATGCGGCATTGGCTATGGCTCTATCAATCATCCGGTTGACAGAGATCCCTGCTGTGGATTTACAGGAATCATCGGCGATACCTGCCCGCAGTGCGGACGTACCGAAGACACGGGTTCATTTGAGCGTATCAGACGTATCACAGGATATCTGGTAGGTACTCTGGACAGATTCAATAACGCTAAGCGTGCAGAGGAGAGAAATCGTCTGAAGCATGGTCTGGCGCAGGATTAAATTATACATATACGGAGCTGCTGCGATATGCGGCAGCTCTTTTTTATGGAATTCGAGCTTCAAACTTGATTATCTTTACTGTCCCCATACTCTAAATTTCAATTTGCTTCAAGGCTGCACCTTTCGCAGTGGAATAAGTGCCTTTGAGGTACACTCTTTTTCCTTGACCCTACCACCTATTGCCTGTTAAAATACCATTTGCACGCACGACCTAAACGTCCTTTGAGGGGCATCTGTGCAGACTTATCAGACGCCGCATCTAAAATGGGGTGGATTGCGGTGAAGCTGGCGCAGCTGCAAACTACAAACTACAATTATATTCACACAAAAAGGACTGCCCAACCGGACAGTCCTTTAAACTTACCTATTTACTTAAATCAAAGCTTCTTCTTCTGATTAGCGATCATTGCCAGAAGGTCGTCAACAGATGCGTTGTCAGCCTTATTTCTGGATGCAGTTCTGGATGAGCTGTTGGGGAAGAAATCCTTCTTTTCAGCAGGCGCAGCCGGTGCAGGTGCAGCCTCAGTCTTAGGCTCAGCAGCTGTTGTTCTTGCAATCGGGTCGCCGCCCAGAATATCGTCGATATTCGGCTTCTTGAATGTAGATGTAGAGCTGCGGAATACTCTGCCGCCGGATGTACCATCAGCTTCGTGTGCACCTCTGTATGTCTGTGCAGGCTGCTGCTCCTGAACGAATACATTTGCTTCCTCATGTACAGGTGCTTCCGGAGCTGTATGGGATACAGGCTCTGCGGAATACTTGCCCACATAACCGGAATTCTCAGTAACCTGAGGCTGATCATAGGGAGCTGTGTTCAGGATCGGAACATCCTTCTGAGCCTTGAACTGCATTGTACGTGCCTTCTGATAAGGAGAGTTGGGATTTACTGCCTTGGGAGTAAAGTTCTGTGCAATAGAAACACGCTTGCGGTCAAGTGTGCTTGTATTGTTGATATCCGGTGTATAGAGAGGAGTCTGTTCGTTCTGATAGGATTCATCATAATCGGTTTCAGAAACTTCCTCATCATAGATATCTTCGTCGTAAACGTCCTCGCCGGGAACTTCATCGTAGCTTTCCTCGAAAGCATATGCACTCTCATCAAGTCTGCGGTTTCTGTTTTTCACGAGCTTTGCAATAAGCATAGCGATCAGCAGTACGCAGGGAAGTGCCAGCAGAAGAAGGATTCCGGGAAGAGTCTGAACGAATGTCACGTAAGAATAAAGACCAGCGTGCTCAAATTCGCAGAGACCAAGGATAGAGCTTCCTGTAATTGCAGGCTCAGTACCGATGCGGTCAGTCTGCATTGTTGTAGGGTAGTACAGAAGCTCGCCGGTTTCATCGTTGGGTTCAATACGCAGGATACGGCGGATCGCATAACCGTTGGAGTCCTTGTCCTCGATTGGAGAAGAATCATCCGGCGCAAGCACGCACAGTACAGCGTTGTTTACGGACAGAGGATCTGTGCCGTTGTATTCCTTTGCAAAGACAATGGTCTCAGCATGGATAGAAGCAGAATCGTCAGCAGAATCTGTAATCTCCATAGCTGTGCTCTTCTGAAGGTACATATAGTAGCCGAAAAGCTTGGGAGTGTCCTGCTTTGCGAACAGCATGGTAGTAAGCAGCGTTGCAGCTGCAACAATAATAAGTATGATTGAAATTATAACTCCAAGTGCGGAGACTGCTCTGTTCTTCTTTCTCATAATCAAACCTTCCTTTAGATTGAAAAATTAGTTATACCTATTATACCATACCTCGAAATAAATTTCAATAACATTTTTGGAATTTCTCTGTTTTTTTGTAGAAAAATCCAGAGAGAGGCTGTTTTCCGGCAAAATCCTGTCAAAACGCCGAAATATCAGCGGCAGACCCGCAGATTATTAAGTCCGACGGAACTTGCACAGTGTGGTAAGTGTGCGTATTGACAAAAATTTTATGTTGTGTTATAATACTAATGACCGATGAATGCGCCATGTGTGAAGTTCATCCGGTCTGATTATATTTATATAGTATTGCTTGTGTAGCACAGTGGTAGTGCAGCTCATTCGTAATGAGCAGGTCGCAGGTTCGAATCCTGTCACAAGCTCCAGAAAAAATCCTCGGAAACACATTGCTTCCGAGGATTTCTTTTTTATATAATCAGTGTTCCTGAGCTGCATCAAAAATCAGTTCAATATAAAACGGCTAAGAATAGAAACTCTTGGTGGTTTTGTTTTTATTGTTTCTCAATCTCATCAATTAGACAAAGAAGCTCACTCATATCATTTATCACATAATCCGCACCGCAGGCTTCGTAAACCTGACGGACACGCTGATATTCAAGCTCCTTGCGTTCAGGAGTAAACGCCTCATACTCGGTTTCGGTATAACCCATAACCGAGCTTCCATTGATAATTCCGACGGAAATCATACCTGCGTTTTTGCCTTCTTTAATGTCAGCAACCGTGTCGCCGACCTTGATTGCGGCACTTACACTGCTCACGCCAAGAGTCTCAAGATTTCTGAATATCATATACGGATAAGGTCTGCCCCTATTCTCCGTATGGTTGGGACAAACCCACGCGTCAGGCTTGTAGCCCTGTTTTGCTGCTGATTTTGTGACAATATCCATCATCTCGGTTGTGTAACCTGTTGTTGAGCCGATTTTTATGCCACGCTTTTTAAGTTCGAAAATCGTTTCAGGAACAAATGGTTTCGGAGTGCTGAACCTGTCAAGGATACCGAAAATTGCTTTCTCACTCTTTTCGTAAATAGCGTCAACATCTGCCTTGTTCCACATTCTGCCGTGTGCTTTTTTCCATTCCTCGGTAATGCGGGGCATCTTCATCATTGTGTGGATATGATCCCATTTGAGCATACCCATCGGTTCACGCACCTCAGCGACTGTCGGAGTAATTCCGAACTCGCTGAATGCCTCAATAAATGCCTGCACAGGAGCGAAAGAGCCGTAGTCAACGGTTGTACCTGCCCAGTCAAAAATAACTGCTTCAATTTTTTTCATACTGACACCTCATTTTGAAATAAAATCTGCAAATATGCTGTAAAGCTTTTCAATATCCTCTGTGTAAATCTCACCGATATTTCCGATACGGAACACATCTGCGTCGGTAACCTTTCCGGGATAAATCGCATAGCCACGTTCCTTGATGAAATTATACATCTTTTCAAAGGTGAAATCTTCTGTGTCGGGATACAGGAATGTAGTGATGATCGGACTCTGATGATTGTCAAGATATGTACGGAAGCCAAGACTTGTCATCTTTTCGATCAGCAGACGATTGTTTTCAGAGTAGCGTGTAAATCTTGCCTTGACGCCGCCTTCTGTTTCAAGTTCATGAAGCGCCCTTGCAAATGCGAGCACAACGTGAGTAGGAGAGGTAAAACGCCATTTACCATCCTTGTCCATACCCTTCCACTGATCGTAAAGGTCAAGGGAAAGGCTTACCGCATTGCCCTCGCACTTTTCCAGCTCACTCTTGCGGCAGATGATGAAGGAAAAGCCCGGAACACCCTGAATACACTTGTTTGCGGAGCTGATTATAAAGTCGATACCAAGCCTTTCAACCTCAATATCAATACCGCCGAAGCTTGACATTGCGTCAACAATGAACACCTTGCCGAGAGCCTTTACAGCCTTTGCAACAGCTTCAATATTGTTGAGAATACCCGAGGTCGTTTCGCAGTGTATCATTGAAACGTGGGTAATAGCAGGGTCGCTTTCGATTTCCTTAGCAATGATTTCAGCGTCGGGAGTCTCGTTGTAATTGAAATTCAGGATTTTATAGTCAAGACCTGCGTGCTTTGCAATATCCTCCATACGTTCGCCGTATGCGCCGTTTGCGGCAATAAGCAGCTTTCCGCTTTTGCCGACAGCAGAGGTGAGTGCCGACTCAACACCAAAGGTTCCGCTGCCCTGCATAAGAACTGTGGTGTAATTCTCCTCGGAAGCGTGACCGATACGGAGCAGCTCTTTTCTGATATGCTGTGTAATCTGCTTGTAGTCATTGTCCCAAGTGCAATGGTCAACAAGCATTTCTTTTTTTACAGTTTCTGTTGTTGTGAGAGGTCCGGGAGTAAGAAGCTTATAGTTGATCATAATTCATTTTCCTTTCTGTTACTTACATTCTTCAGAGAGATTTCTGTGTTTTTCAAGAAGCTCAACTGTCAGCGCTTCTGGAAATACTTTTGAGTTTGCGGAAACAGCATTGCTGTCAGCAGATTCGCCCTCGTAAAGAGGTACGGGATAATATGTCATAAGGTCAGCTCTGCCGTTTTCGATAATGCACTGCACCATTTCCATTGAAAGAGGGTTTGTGTCCTCGCCCTTGTCAACAACCGCAAGGGACTCTGTGAGAGTGAAGTTCCCCTCTGTCGGGTCAACAAAGTCAACAGGAAGCCCGTCTGCCTTGTCAGCAACAGCCTGATGTCTTAAACCAAAGCCGATTGCAGTCTCGCCTGCACGAACCTTTTTGATGGGACCTGAACCTGATTGTTCAATGTGTGCGCCTGCGTTCTTGTAAATATCGGTGAGGATCTCCTTTGTGCCGTCTTCACCATATTCGCTGATAAGGGACTGGATCATCAGCCATGCTGTTGATGAACCCTGAATATCAACTACTGAGATATATCCTGAATATTCGGGATTTGCCAGATCCTTTACAGATGTAGGGGCAGCAAGATCATTTGCGCTGAGTACATCTGTATTCACAAGGATCGCACCCTGATTTGCAAGGAAAGGTGCGTAATATTCGGGATAGCTGTCGATTGTGTTTACATCGAAGTCAAGGTCAGTGAACATATTGCTCTCGTTTTCTGCACTTTCGATATAATAACTGCTCATCGTGATGATATCAGCTTCAATGTCCTTACCCTCGGCAAGCAATTTTCCGCCAAGCTCGGAGGTGCCGAAGCTCTGGAACATATATCTGCCCTCATAGCCGTTAGCGTCAAGGGTCTTTTTCATTGACTCAACTGCCTCGTCGTCGGCGTTGGAATAAATGATGACCTGTTCATCTTCATCTGAGGAGCAGCCTGTAAGATTTACACAGGTTGTCAGTGCCATAACGGCGCATAGAATAGCACTTAAAGTTCTTTTTGGTTTCATATTGATTTTCCTTTCATTTTTCGGATTGCCGCAAAAAGTCTTATAAGACCTTTTACTGCCAAATTTGTTATTAAAATCAGGATCGACAGCACGAATATCTCATTAAAGTTTGCAAAGTGCTGAAGCTCCTTGATTTTTGCCGTGATGATCATTGTTTTTGTGCTTGCAAGGAAGATAACTGCGCTTACCGTTACCATTGCATTTACGAAGAAATAACTGAATACCTCCAAAAGCGTTGAGACCGCATTGGGAGTGATAATTCTCACCACCGTTTTCAGCCAGCTGTCGCCCATAAGTCTTGCGGTAGTTTCCCAGCTTGCATTCAGCTTTTCAAGACTGCTTTTCATCATAAGATACGGCGATGAAAAATAGTGGACGATATTACAGATAACAAGTATTGCAAAGGTGTTGTGCATAAACGTTCCCTTAAAGGAAAGCAGATAAGCAACACCAAGCACCATACCCGGAATTGTGTTTGTTATAAGCGAAACGGTATCCGGCAGTTTTCCATAGTGACGATGCTCGCCTCGTCTTGCAGAAACAAGTGCTGTGCCGTACACGATAAGCGTGCCGAAAACTGAGGTCGCAAGTGCAGTAAGAAGAGAGTTTTTATATACGTTCATAAGAGAGCTGTCGGAGAAAATCTCAGTTATATGCGCTGCCGTGAAATTCATTCGGTAAGGCCACTGTTCCACAAAGGGGACGATGAAAATTACTGCAAATACCGACAGCACGCAGAGAATTATTACCGCCGAAATCAGTCCGAAGATAATATCTCTTATACGATTTTTGCTAAGCTCAATAACTGAGATTTTGTTATATCGGATATTGTATTTATTAAGCACGGAAATCAGGATAATACTAAGAACTGACGGAAGCAGCATTATGATCGAAACTGCCGAGCCTGTGTTGAAATCGGGCAGACTTCCCAGCATTTCGTTATAAAGCCGTGTTGCGAGCAGGTCAACATTTCCCGCAAGCGCCGCAGGAATACCGTAGTCGGTAAAGCTTAATGTGAAGCTCTGGATAAAGGACACGGCAAGAGTGCTGATAAGCGGCGTAATAACTGTTGCAAGAAAGCTTTTAAGCTTACTGTCACCCATCATTCGTGACACGACCATAAACTTCTTGTCGATATATCCCATTGTGTTATTTATAAGCATAAAGCAAATCGGAAGAGTATAGATCACATATCCGATTATAAGTCCAGCCATACCATAAATATCCACAAGCTGTCTGCCGAGAAGCTTTGTGATAAGTCCCTGCTTGCCGAATGAATAGATAATTGCAAAGCCGTATGTAATTGTAGGCAGCAGCATAGGAAGCATTACAAGAGTTGAAATAATCTTTTTAAGCTTCCTGCTTATGTTGGTGTAATTTATTGCATAAGCAGGAATAAAGGCAAGAACGGTTGTGATGATACCGCTGAGTGAGGATACAAGCACGCTGTTGCCGAATGCCTTGAAAATGCTGCCGTCTGAAAACAGGCTGCCGTAAAATTCAATAGTTGCATTACCGTCCTCATAAAAGGATCTGCACAGTATTGTAACCATCGGCAGAAGGAGGAAAAATCCGAACAGCAGACCTGTGAAAATCAGTATAATTTTCTGAGGAGAAATTCTGCGTTTATTCATACTGCCGCCACCGTTTTACTGCTGCCGAAAAGGGCAAGGATATTGTTTCTCTTGATTTCAAGCTGACGCAGAATAAAATCCGTTACAAACTTATCGGACGGGGAGTTTATTATTTTCTCAGGCTTTGCGTACTGCAAAATCGTACCGCCGTTTATGATCATAACCTTGTCGGAAAGGCTCAGTGCCTCTTCAGGGTCGTGAGTAACAATGATCGTGGTAAGGTGATATTCCTTTGCGATCTGCTTTATTTTGTCCTTGATCGACTCCTTGATAACACCGTCGAGTGCGCTTAAAGGTTCATCAAGAAGCAGGATCTTCGGCTTCATAACAAGCGTTCTCGCAAGTGCAACTCTCTGCTTCTGACCGCCTGAAAGCTGTTCGATATTCTTATATAAATGTTCTTTCAGACCGAGCAGCTCAATGAGGTCCTGAACTTCTTCGGGAGTGGAGATGTTCGGTTTGTTGCGAAGTCCGTACACGATATTTTCGTATGCGTTAAGGTTAGGAAACAGAGCGTAGTCCTGAAAAACAATATTGAACCCTCTGTTTTCCATAGATACTTTTGTGATATCGTGTGTATCGAAAAAGATTTCACCGCTGTCAGGCTGAGTAATACCTAAAATAATATTAAGGAGAGTCGTTTTGCCGCTTCCCGATGAGCCGAGAATAGACACGATTTCACCGTCCTCAACAGAGAAATTGACGTGGTTCAGAACATTCACATTATCAAATGACTTTTCGATATTTTTAAGTTCAAGCATCTTCATTTTCCTTTCGTATCTGATTTATTTACAGGCTTTATTATACAGCTGTAAAGTAAAATCCGAAACCACGGCGGAGTAAAATTCAGGTATTATTTTTCGCAAAAAACGTCTGAATGTCCAAAATCGCTTTACAATAGCGGTATCCTGTAAAGCCTTGGAAAACCGGCTTGCGTACCGTGAAAATTTGACATGAACTTTACATAACTCCTCTTCCCGACTTTACATTGGAGCTGTATAATTCAGTTGTAAGCAAAAATCAAAAGCAATTTTACATTTGAAAGGACTTGTTATTATGAAAAAAGTTATCAGTATTTTTGCCGCAGCACTTATTATGTGCAGTACCTTCGCAGGCTGCTCATCCGAAAAGGAAGCAGTAGCGACAGACGGCTCAACATCAATGGAAAAGGTTATCGGCGTTCTCGGTGAAACCTTTGAAGCAGACACAGGAATTACAGTAACATATAACCCGACCGGCTCTGGCTCAGGTATCAAGGCTGTTGCGGCAGGAACCTGCGATATCGGACTTTCAAGCCGTGACTTAAAGGACGAGGAAAAGGAACAGGGACTTGAAGCGACAGTTCTCGCTTATGACGGAATTGCAATCATCGTAAATCCAGAGAATCCCGTTTCTGACCTTGATGTTGAAACTATCGCCCAGATCTACACAGGCGAAATTGCAAACTGGAGCGAAATCGGCGGAAACGACGCTGAAATCGTACTTATCGGACGTGAAGCAGGAAGCGGCACACGTGACGGCTTTGAGTCAATTACAGATACAGAGGATAACTGCAAATATCGTCAGGAGCTTACCTCCACAGGCGACGTTATCACAACTGTTGCAGGCAATCCTGCGGCTATCGGCTATGCTTCAGTAGCGTCTGTAAAGGACAGCGTTAAAATGGTTACAGTGGGCGGAGTTGCTCCGACAGAAGAAACTATCAAGGACGGCAGCTATGTTGTTCAGCGTCCGTTCGTACTTGTAACGAAGGCTGATGCAGAGCTTTCAGAGAGCGCACAGGAGTTCTTCGATTATATCACATCCGAAAACGCAAGAGATGCAATTTCCTCCGCAGGCGTGGTGGCAGCGAATTAAGAATACATCAAACGGCGATGCGGTAGTTTTCTGCCGCATAATGCCATATACGGAGCGAACTTATGAAGAAAAATAAAATGATCGAAAGAGCCATTCACGGCGTATTTCTTATACTCGGACTGCTTACTGTGGGCTGTGTTCTGCTTATCACGGTATATCTCGTAATTTCGGGCATACCTGCCATAATGGAGATAGGACTTTTTGACTTCCTTTTCGGTACAGAGTGGGCGTCAACTGCCGATGAGCCAAGCTATGGAATACTGCCATTTATTTTAACAAGCGTTTACGGTACAGCAGGAGCAATTCTCATTGGTGTTCCCATAGGATTTTTTGCAGCGGTGTATCTTTCAAAGCTTGCAAATCCGAAAGTGAAATCCTTTATGGAGGGTGCAGTAAGCCTGCTTGCAGGAATCCCGTCAGTTGTATACGGTCTGGTGGGTATGCTTGTGCTTGTACCTGCGGTGCGGGAAATATTTGATATTCCCGATGGCGCAAGTTTATTTTCAGCTATAATCGTTCTTGCAATTATGATTTTACCGTCAATTATAAAGGTATCCATGACCGCACTTGAAGCAGTACCAAAGGAATATGAGGACGCTTCCTTTGCTCTCGGTGCAACGCCCGTGGAGACTTATTTCAGAGTCTCCGTACCTGCCGCAAAAAGCGGTATTGCGGCGGCTGTTGTGCTTGGAGTAGGACGTGCGATCGGCGAAGCTATGGCTGTTATGATGGTATCGGGAAATGTGCCGAATATGCCCTCACTGTTTCAAAGCGTGCGTTTCCTTACAACGGCAGTCGCAAGTGAAATGTCCTATTCAAGCGGACTTCAGCAGCAGGCTCTGTTCTCAATAGCTCTTGTGCTGTTCCTCTTTATAATGCTTATCAATGCAACACTTAACTTTTTCTTGAAAAAGGAGAAAGACTGATGCTTAGTAAAAAAAGAAAAGCCTATGTGGTTACTATGAAATCCGCTATGTATATTTCCACGGGATTTACTGCGGCGCTTGTCATATTCCTTGTAGCGTATGTATTTATAAAGGGTATACCTCATATTTCCTGGGAGCTTTTATCCACAAAACCAAGCTACATAAGCGGAAGAATAGGTATTCTCCCTGATATTCTGAATACGCTTTATATCGTTCTTGCAACGCTTGTTTTCGTTATTCCTCTCGGCGTTGGTGCGGCGATTTACCTTACCGAATACGCAAAAAATAAAAGGCTTGTGAGTATGATCGAATATGCAAGTCGGAGGCC
>JAZNOB010000251.1:0-1868 GCA_045580565.1 Ruminococcus sp. | reverse complement strand
GCTCAGGGTGCAGCCGCTCCCTCTGCGGACGACGCATTTATCAGACAGGTAATGGGACTCAAATAACTAAGGAGGTTTAAATCATGCCTAATATGATCGCACTTATCAGCAAATATATCACACTGCTCGACGAGGTCTATGCAAAGGAATCCTGCACATCTGACCTTGAAGCAAATCCTGCCTTTGTAAGACAGGGCGCACACGCAAACGAGATCCTTATTCCTAAGATGGATATGGACGGTCTGGGCGACTACAGCCGTACCGACGGCTACGCAGGCGGCTCCGTAAATTTGGAGTGGCAGACAAAGACATTCGACTACGACAGAGGCAGAAAGTTCACTGTTGACGCTATGGACGACGAGGAAACAGCCGGCATTTCATTCGGTATGCTTGCAAGTGAGTTTGTCCGCACAAAGGTCGCTCCCGAAACAGACGCATACAGATTCGCAAAGTACACAAGCCTTGCCGGCACTTCCGTCACTCAGGACCTTTCCCTCATCGACGACTTCTGTGCCGCTGTATGTGACGCAAACACCCTTATGGACGAGGAGGAAGTACCCTCTGAGGGACGTATCCTCTATGTAACGCCTACCCTGCACAACGGCATCCAGAAGCTTGACAATTACAAGTCAAAGGAAATGTTCTCCGGCTTTTCCAAGATCGTCCGTGTACCTCAGAAGCGTTTTTATTCCGCTGTTGATCTGCTGGACGGCAGAGCTGATGATGAGCTTATGGGCGGCTATCGCAAGGCTGAGGGGGCTAAGAACCTCAACTTCATGATCATCCATCCCGGCTCTGTAATGCAGCACACCAAGCACAGAGTAAACAAGTCCATCTCACCGGAGGCTAACCAGTCAGCGGACGCATGGATGCACTTCTATCGTGCGTACGGTCTTGCAGAGGCTTACGACAATAAGAAGATGGGTATTTACTCATCTATGGCATCAGAATAAGGAGGTTTATCATGGCTAAGACTATCGGCTATATCCCGCCCAAGGCAAAGAAGCCGCCTAAGACCAAGGCTCCTGAGCAGAAGCAGGAGGAGCAGGCAGCTCCCGAAGCTGCCAAGGAGTGATGGGGCGTGTATGCAACATATGAGGAGTACCGGACAGTTTATGCCGGTACTCTTTTTACATCTGAAGAACAGTTCCTGCCCTTTGCGGAGAGAGCGTCTGATTACATGGACAGCGTGACCTTCGGGCGATTGCAGTCGGAGGATACAGCTTTGATTTATGGCAATGTACAACGGCAGATAATAAAATGCTGCTGCGCACTCGCCGAAAATCTGTATTACTATGATGCAAAATCACATCCCGACACTGCTTCCGGCTCTAAACAGTCGGAAACAATCGGCAGATACAGCGTTACCTACGCAAATCCCCTTGACAGCCTCTCAGAGCTTTCCGGCGGCACCTTTGAGACGTACCAGTATAACACGGCTCTCCGGTATCTGGGCGGCACAGGGCTTATGTACAGAGGAGTGTGAGCTATGTTTACCAACTGTGAGGGATGCACGATCTACCATAAGACCGCAGGTGCTGACCGTCTCCCTGTGTGGGAACGTCATGTGATCGGGAATATCTACTGGGAGGAGACATCCGGACAGACAGCATCCGGCAAGAGCATGGATAAAAGCAGCAGCATTTACATCTGCATTCCTGCCGCTTCTGTGACTGATTACATTCCCCAGAGGGATGATACCATCGTGAAAGGCATCACGGACGTCCCCTACAGTGCTCTTTCTGAAAAGCATCTTATCATGGCTGT
The DNA here is from genome assembly GCA_045580565.1 of Ruminococcus sp. Classification (GTDB taxonomy): domain Bacteria; phylum Bacillota; class Clostridia; order Oscillospirales; family Ruminococcaceae; genus Ruminococcus_C. The sequence continues at coordinate 101 of JAZNOB010000251.1, read as the reverse complement.
TGCAGACCTCCGCTACGGCTCAGCTGCGGTACAGCACATCGAGGTGGACGCTGTATGAGACTGAACTGTAAAATCACCATGCCGGACTCTGACAAGCTGAG
>JAZNOB010000250.1:0-13691 GCA_045580565.1 Ruminococcus sp. | reverse complement strand
GGAGCGGATTACGAGGCTCGAACTCGCTACCTCCACCTTGGCAAGGTGGCGCTCTACCAGATGAGCTAAATCCGCATATAAGTAAAGCCGCAAGAGCACCTGCGGTTTTACGAAGTGAAAGAGAAAATTGGAGCGGATTACGAGGCTCGAACTCGCTACCTCCACCTTGGCAAGGTGGCGCTCTACCAGATGAGCTAAATCCGCTTCTTGCCCTCTCTATTGAAAGGGCAGTGGTGCCTCCGATCGGAATCGAACCAATGACACGGGGATTTTCAGTCCCCTGCTCTACCGACTGAGCTACAGAGGCTGGCGATCTGGATGGGATTCGAACCCACGACCTCTGCCGTGACAGGGCAGCGTTCTAACCAACTGAACTACCAGACCATATGGTGGAAGTTACAGGGCTCGAACCTGTGACCCTCTGCTTGTAAGGCAGATGCTCTCCCAGCTGAGCTAAACTTCCACACGATCGCAATTTTCGCATCCAGACTATTGCCTGTCCGCTTGCGACTTAATTATTCTACCACATCGCAAGGTAAATGTCAAGCACTTTTTTCAAAAAAATCGCAGTTTGTAGAAAATTGTCTCAGACTGCGATTTTTGTGAAATATTTTTATAGAAATCAGACAAACAATCAGTTCATGCCGTTCTCGCCGGCTCTTGCAAACAGTCTCAGCACCTCAAGTCTCAGAGGTCTGTGCTGGGGCTGCATAAGCTCGGGGTCATCACGCAGAAGCTTCTTTGTAAGCGCCTGTGTTTCCTCAAATAGCTTCATGTCCTTTGTGAGATCCGCAATCTTCAGCGGCGGAAGTCCGTGCTGCCGCTGACCGAAGAAGTCTCCGGGACCTCGCATTTTCAGATCCTCCTCAGCTATAGCAAAGCCGTCCGAGGTGCTGCTCATGGTACGGAGTCTCTGCCTTGATTCATCTGTAACATGGTCGGTCATAAGTATGCAGTAGCTCTTGTGCTTGCCTCTGCCCACACGTCCACGAAGCTGGTGAAGCTGTGACAGTCCGAACCGGTCAGCGTTTTCAATAAGCATGACTGTAGCGTTGGGCACGTCGATCCCAACCTCTACAACGGTGGTGCATACCAGCAGGTCAAGCTCATGGCTCTGGAACTGTGCCATAACAGCATCCTTGTCCTTAGCGGACATTTTTCCATGAAGAAGACCTACCCGATATTCTGAAAATGCGTTTTTACTGATCTCCTCAGCATATGCAGCTGCCGCCTGAAGCTCCTGCTGACCTTCTTCTATCATAGGGCAGACTATATAGCCCTGACGTCCCTGCATAAGCTGTTCTCTTATGAAGTTATAGGCTCTTTCTCTGAGCTTTCCTGTCACAGCAAAGGTCTCGACAGGCTGTCTGCCCTTGGGCAGCTCACGGAGTACAGAGATATCAAGGTCACCATATATGATGAGTGCAAGCGTCCGTGGAATGGGCGTTGCGGACATTACAAGCTTATGAGGCGTACCGCCCTTTTCAGCCAGCTGTGAACGCTGCGCCACGCCGAAGCGGTGCTGTTCGTCGGTTATGACGAGAGCGAGCTTCCGGAAAACAACATCCTTCTGGAAAAGGGCATGAGTTCCCACAAGAATGTGGGCATCGCCGGATTCAGCTGCTGCAAGGACGGTGCGTCTCTCTTTCGCTTTTACAGAGCCTGTAAGCAGTTCGGTTCGTATGCCCAGAGGTTCAAGGAAACCTTTGAGGGTACGGTAATGCTGCTGGGCGAGAATTTCCGTAGGAGCCATCAGTGCGCATTGCAGACCGTTTTTTACGGTAAAATAGCAGGCAGCTGCGGCAACTGCGGTCTTACCGCTGCCTACATCTCCTTGAAGCAGGCGATTCATGGGAGTTTTTCTTGTAAGGCCACGGCATATTTCCTCTGCCGCCGATTTCTGAGAGTCTGTCATTTCAAAGGGAAGTGCAGAGAAGAACTCTGACATATCAGTGTCAGCGTTCATAGGGATGGCTGTATCGGTGCTGGACTTGGTTTTGTGCATGGCAAGACCCAGCTGTAATTGAAGCAGCTCATCAAAAGCAAGTCTCCTGCGAGCTTCGAGAGCCTTTTCCATAGATGACGGGAAATGTATCTCTGCCAGAGCCTCTGGCAGACCCATAAGGTTAAATTCCGTGAGGATACTTCCGGGCATCCATTCAAACGGCTCACGGCTGAGGAGCTTCAGTGCGCTTTTCATATCAGCGGCGATCCTGTTTACGGAAAGACCTGTAGTCAGCGGATAGACGGGGCGTATGAGATTTTTTTCATCATCAGATATCACGCTCGGCGAAAGAAGCTCGCTGCGGAAAAGAGTGCCGCTGATCTTTCCGGACATACAATAGGTCTGACCGCACCGCAGGGCGTCGAACATATAATTGTTATTATAGAATATAATAGTGATATCGGACACGCCGTCGGTGGCGGCAGCTTTATAGATGCTGAAGCCGCTCCTGATGCGCTGTACGGGCAGCTTGGAGGTAATGGTAAGCCGGAGCACAGCGGTTTCGCCCATTTCTGCATCGGCAATGGATATAGGGGATGTATAGTCGATATATCGACGTGGCAGGTGGTAGAGGAGGTCATAGGGTGTACGTACATCGAGGCGCTCATAAGCAAGACTGCGCTTTTCGCCAACGCCTTTCAGGCGTGATACAGGGTAGAACAGTTCGTTCACATCAGTGCTCCTTTCGTGGTTTTATTATATTATAGCATATTTGGGAATCATAAATCAATTGTAAATTGTAGTTTATATATGCCGAAGGCACACCACGAAAGCCTCCCCTTAGTAAGGGGAGGTGGCACGCCGAAGGCGTGACGGAGGGGATTGCGGGTAGAAAAGTAGGCTGAAATTTCAGCGTTACTACGCTTTTTACAATCCCCTCAGTCAGCTGCGCTGACAGCTCCCCTTACTAAGGGGAGCCTTAGGCGGTGTGCTTTGCGCATTATTGTTAGCACGCTAAACTACAACTTACAGTTAGAAAGGATACTCACAATGGAAATCAAACCCGAACTCTACAAAGACATGACCGAGGCGATAAGTCCCAAATCCAGAAGCTATGTCAATATCCCAATGGCTTTTCTCATCGGCGGCAGTATCTGCCTTATCGGTGAATGCCTGCTGAATCTGTTTGAATACATGGGTCTCGAAAAGGACGCCGCCGGCTCGTGGACGTCCATAATACTTGTGTTCACAAGCGCACTGCTTACAGGTCTGGGATGGTATGAGCGTATCGCCAAGCACGCCGGCGCAGGTACTCTCGTACCCATAACAGGCTTTGCAAACGGCGTATCTGCTCCGGCTATCGAAGCTAAAACAGAGGGCTGGATACTGGGCGTTGGTGCGAAAATATTCACCATCGCAGGTCCGGTCATTCTCTATGGCACAGCCGCAAGCGTGGTGTATGGCATTTGCCTTATGGTCATGCGGATGTTTACCGGATAATGCCGTTCTTACAGACAAAAATGCTGCTGAAGCTTCACGCCTCAGCAGCACCTTTTGTTTTATTCAGCCTCAGCCAGCTTCTTTGTCTTTCTGTTCAGTGCTACCGCTGCGATTATCATTGCAAGTCCCATGATGCCGTAGAACGCTGCCTTGATGAGTGCTTTTTCTGTGCAGGCTTCAAGCAGGCTTGTGATGGCTGTATATACCACCGGATCCTTTACCGCAAAGCCCGATATCTTATCCGACAACAGCAGATACGCCGCAGGAATCGCCACAAGCGCACCGCCGCAGAAAAATCCCGTTCCGGCAAAGTATACACGCCGCCAGCCGCCCTTTCTGTCAAGGAGAATGAGCGTTACCAGCAGCACCAGTATGACCGCACTCATTGCCAATGAAGCGATTACCATGTACGGATGAACCTTTGCAGCCTTTCCCAGGATGCCGTTGTCTTTGAGGGTCTGCATATAGAATGCGTCCATGCGGCTCTCTATCTTATTCTCCGCATTGGCGATAGTCTCGGAAAGCTTCTCCTCGAAAACCTCGTCCGGCTCGTAGCCTATTGACTCCGCATATTCGTGGAAATACGCCGTTATGCTTTCTTCAAGTGCTGTATAATCAGTTTCACGATCAAAATCTGCATTAGTGATATATGCAACCGCTGTTTGCGCAGACTCGCACATGGATTTCACTGTCCACTCAGGAGTTATCTCGTTCATATAGATCTCAGGCGGAATCATCGTAGTGTTATACTCAGCCTGAAAATCCTTTTCCAGTGCAGTGCGTGCTTTTCCGGCAAGGTCTTCCTCATTGATAATGTCTATATATACATCCTCGCTGAAGAATGTACCAGCCGCTGACAGTCCGATATATCCAACAACACAAAATGAGAGGATGATAGTCAGAAGCAGTCTTGCTATATAATAACGTCCATTCATTACTCTGCCGCCTCCTTACTGTTATAGTATGCCATCTCAGTAGGCTTGCAGACTGCGCCGATTCTTACATCAGATGCGCCGAAGATGGTCTTTTCACAGGTATAGAGGGTGAGAGTCTCCTCCTCCTTGGGAAGAACGTACTTATGCTCAGTATACGGGAACTTTATAAGCTCTGTTACCTCATATGTAAAGCGTCCGTAATTGGTGTACAGAATGACCTGATCGCCTGCGGCTATCTTGTCAAGGTCTGCGAAGTATGTATTCACGTGAGCGTCGATGACAGCGTTTCCGCCGGAGCCGGGTGCTGCGGAGGCTGTGGTCTGGACTGCACCAAGCTCTAAAAGCTCAGCGTTGCTGCCCCAGTATACGGGAACATTTATTCCGCAAGAGTCTATCTTCAGCACTGCGAACTGCTCGCCGAATGCCGGTATCACTGCCTTGCCGTCCTCGAAAGTCTCGCCGGAATATTCAGTGTCAATGTCGCTCTGCTTAATTTCAAGTGTACCCTGACTGCTGCCCATATCGTCCATGAACGCAATGCCAAGCAGTGCGGATGCCTTTTCGTAGGGTCTTATCATACCAAGTATCACTACTCCTGCACAGAAAAGCAGAAGGAACACCGGCAGAATTATCTGCGCAGCTCTGCTCATTGCAGGTGGCGCGTATTTATTTTTACTCATAATGTCTCCTTTTTCTGGTTGTATTCTTATTGCTTTGGGATGAATTTTAGTGTATATGTGCCGCAGGCACTCCACGAAAGCCTCCCCTTAGTAAGGGGAGGTGGCACGCCGAAGGCGTGTCGGAGGGGATTGCATTGGGCGAAACTGACCAAAAATTCAGGTTTTTCTCGCTGGGTGACAATCCCCTCAGTCAGCTTCGCTGACAGCTCCCCTTACTAAGGGGAGCCTTATGTGGTGCGCTCCGCGCATTATTACCAGCCCCATAAACAATAATTTTCATCCTCAATATTCTCAAGAAAAATCCTTTTTCTCCGACTTTCCTCTCAGCAGAAATACCGTACCAGCCGCCGATACAAGCAGCAGACCAGTACCGCCGATTATGGGAAGTGCGCGTGAACTGCCTGTAGGATCGACCTTCATACTCATGGATGAAATGCCCAGAATATTGCCGTTTTCGTCCAGTGTGCTTATGCTGATGTTTTCATCTGTAAGCTCCTCTATTGAAACTGTAATGCCGAACTCTGACAGAATATCCTTAAAGCCTGCAACAAGCTCTGCTTTCTGTGAAAGTCCCATCTGCTTTATAAGGCTGTTTCTGTCCTCCGCTGAAAGAGAGCTGAGGAACTCCTGCTGTTCCGCTTCTGTCATGGAGTTAAGGTAAGCCTTTTTCTCCTCCAGAGTCATATCGGCAAATGTCTTATTGCCGCTGCTGCCTCCGGTATTTCCGGATGTACTGCCGGATGTGCTGCCGGTGCTTTCCGTGGGAGCTTCCTCCTTTTCCGGCAGAGTGATGCCCAGCTGCTCTGCAACCTGCTTTTCTATCTCAGCGTCATATGCGCCTATCTGCGCTATCATCTTATCGTACTGGTCAGAGGTAAAGCCGCCGCCTGAAATGGAGTTTGATACCGTCTGCACCATCCAGTCCGGCCAGCCGTTTGCTCTTACAGCTTCGATAACATCCGCCTCAGTTGCAGCGTATGTATTCATACAGGGCAGCATACACGCTGCCGCCAGCACTGTTGCAATGGAGGATATCACACGTATTTTCCGCATAATCAGTCCTCCTGCTTTCTGCCTTTAAGAAGAAGCGCAGCTCCTCCTGCTGATATCAGCAGAAGCGCACAGCCACCGATAATAGGCAGAGCACGTGACTTTCCGGTAGGGTCAACGGAAACGCTCATGGATGAAACATTTACCAGCATGCCGTTTTCGTCGGATGCGCTGATAACAAGGTTATCTCCCGATATCTCGTCGATAGAGAAGTTTATGCCGAACTCCTCGCCCACCTCCATAAAGTTTGAGATCAGAGCCGCCTTGTCGCCGGCGTCAAGCTGCTTGAGAACGCTGTTGCGCTCCTCGTCGGTCATGGTATCCACAAACTCCTGCTTTTCCTTGTCGGTCATGGAGTTAAGGTATTCCTTCTTTTCATCAAGAGTCGCATTCACAAAGGTCTTGTCGGACTGTCTCTGTGTAGTCACAGTAGTTGTAACAGTCTCATTTCCGGAGGATGTCCCTGCCGGCGCAGTAGTAACTGCCGGAGCCGGTGCGGACAGACCGAACTGTTCAGCGATCTGCTGACCTGCGGCTTCGTCGTACTGATATATCTGAGCTATAGCCTTGTCGCACTGCTCCGGAGTATAATCTCCGCCGGAGAACATATTCACAGCCTCCTGCACCATCCAGTCCGGCCAGCCTGCTGCATATGCGGCGGCGATTACGTCATCAACTGTGGCAGCCGAGGCGGTGAAGCCTGCTGAAAGAGTAACGGCAGCTGCTGCAAGAACAGCCGCAAATGATCTTATTTTTCTCATAGTTTTTCCTTTCTCAAAAGATGTTTTACATCTGATTTCCTGAGCCTTAGTTATATTATAGTAGATTGCAAAGGAAATTGCAAGAGGATTCCAGAATTTACACACAGGTTTCACTAAACTGTAATTCGCTCTTGCAACGGAAGCTTAATTGTGATATAATGAAAGGGTAAGCAAAAATCCCCTTATTCAGAAAGGATGGAACGGAATGATCTTAACTACAACAGAAAATATTTCCGGCAGAAGCTATCATACTCTCGGACTTGTAAGAGGAAGCACTATTCAGTCAAAGCACATCGGTGCGGATATCGGCTCCAGCTTCAAGACCATTGTAGGCGGTGAGCTGAAGTCATATACCGATATGATCAATCAGGCTCGTGAGATCGCTACTCAGCGTATGATCGAACAGGCTGAAGCTATGGGCGCAGACGCTATCGTAACGGTGCGCTATGCCACATCTGCCGTTATGAGCGGTGCTGCCGAGGTCATGGCATACGGCACTGCTGTAAAGCTTGTTTAATATAAATACATTCACATAAAGAAAGAGGTAATTACAATGCGTAATACAAAGAGCTATGAAAGCCCGTTCTGCACAAGATATGCAAGCGAGGAAATGCAGTATGTTTTCTCCGCTGACAAGAAGTTCACTACATGGAGAAAGCTTTGGGTCGCACTTGCACGTGCTGAAATGGAGCTGGGTCTGCCTGTAACTCAGGAACAGGTTGACGAACTGGAAGCTAATATCGAGAACATCGACTACGACGTTGCAGAAGCAAGAGAAAAGGTGGTTCGCCACGACGTTATGTCCCACGTTTACGCTTATGGTCAGGTCTGCCCCAAGGCTGCTGGCATCATCCATCTGGGCGCAACATCCTGCTATGTAGGCGACAACACTGACGCTATCATCCTCCGTGACGCTCTCATGATCGTCCGCAGAAAGATGATAAACGTTCTTGCAAACCTTGCTAAATTCGCTGAGGAATACAAGGCAATGCCCGCACTGGCTTACACTCACCTCCAGCCGGCACAACTTACTACTGTAGGCAAGCGTGCTACTCTCTGGATGAATGAGCTGCTCATGGACTTCGAGGAGCTGGAGTACAGAATCGCTAACATCAAGCTCCTTGGCTCTAAGGGTACTACCGGTACTCAGGCATCATTCATGGAGCTGTTCGAGGGCGACACAGACAAGGTAAAGCTCCTTGAAAAGAAGATCGCTAACGAAATGGGCTTCGACGCAGTAGTTCCTGTATCCGGTCAGACATATTCCAGAAAGATGGATTCTCAGGTTCTCCAGACTCTCAGCGGCATTGCTCAGTCATGCAGCAAGTTCTCTAATGATATGCGCATCCTCCAGAGCTTCAAGGAAATGGAAGAGCCTTTTGAAAAGACTCAGATCGGTTCATCTGCTATGGCTTACAAGCGCAATCCTATGCGCTGCGAGAGAATCACTTCTCTGGCTCGTTATGTCATGATCGACAGCCTGAACCCTGCATTCACAGCAGGTACTCAGTGGTTTGAAAGAACACTGGACGACTCCGCTAACAAGAGAGTTTCCGTTCCGGAGGCTTTCCTTGCAGTTGACGCTATCCTCAATATCATGATGAATGTTACTGACGGTCTGGTTGTATATCCTAAGATGGTTCGCCAGAGAATCATGCGTGAGCTGCCGTTCATGGCTACTGAAAATATCATGATGGACGCTGTTAAGAAGGGCGGCGACCGTCAGGCTCTCCACGAAAAGATCCGTGAGTACTCCATGGTTGCAGGCAAGCACGTTAAGGAAGAGGGTCTGGATAACGACCTGTGCGATATGATCCTTGCTGACCCGATGTTCATGATCACCAAGGAAGAGCTGGACGCTATCCTCCAGCCGGAGAACTTCACCGGCAGAAGCGCACAGCAGACTGAGGAATTTATCAATGAGCTTATCAAGCCTATCCTTGACGCTAACAAGGACATTCTGGGCGAGAGCTTTGAAATGAAGAACTAAATTGCAAAAACAACACCGCACGCAGCAGAAATGCCGTGCGGTGTTTTTGTCGTGACAAAAACAATTATTGCCATATCCATGATTCTATGCTATAATAATACTATCAGCAAATATCCCCCGTACCTTTTTGCAAAGATACATGGCAGCCATGGATATGACGAACCACAGAAAGGTAAAGGGCAGACATATCTGACCTAAAAAATTCATGGGGACCTGAGAATAATCCCATACGTTCCAGCGAAATACTATATTGACCACTACGCCCACTGCAAGCTCAAGGGCTGTTATTGCACCTGCTCCGGCTGCGCCCTTTGCTATGATCCCCCATTCCCATGCGGATATCACATACAGCAATGCTCCGCAGGTGCCGCCCAGAAGCGTCATCGTCCAGTGAGTGTAGCCACGGAACAGTATTTCAAGCAGACTGTATACAAGACTGCTCAGCAGGAACATGAATATAAGCTCGTGGAATCTGATTTTTTGTTTCATAAGTCTTTCTCCGTTGAAGCTAAACGTATTTGTCTGTTATATTCTATACTATAATTATTATAAACTCCGGCGCAAATATTCAGCCGGAGGAAAGGAAGTTTTTTATGCGCAGAAGCGGTATTTTAATGCACATTTCAAGCCTGCCGTCAGATTACGGAATAGGCAAGCTGGGACGTGAGGCGTATGCCTTTGCGGACTTTCTCAGCAAAAGCGGAGTATCCGTATGGCAGATACTCCCTCTGTCCCCTACAAGCTACGGCGATTCGCCCTACCAGTCCTTCTCCGTACACGCAGGAAATCCCTACTTCATTGACTTTGAAAAGCTGGAGGAACAGGGACTTTTAGAGAAGGATGAGTATGCCTCTATTGACTGGGGTCAGGACCAGAACCGTGTTGACTACGCTAAGATTTATGAGAATGTATTCCCCGTGCTCCGAAAGGCATACGAAAGGTTCGATATCAGCGACGAGGATTACACAAGCTTCTGCAAGGAGCAGTCCGAATGGCTTCCGGCGTATTCCCTTTTCATGGCGCTGAAATCCGCACATGGCGGCAGACCGTGGCAGGAATGGGAAAAGCCTCTTGCAATGTTCGAGGAAAAGGCTGTTCTTGAGGCTCGTGAAAAATATTCAGACGAGGCTGAATTTTACAGCGTTATGCAGTACTGGTTCTACAGCCAGTGGCAGGAGCTTAAAGCCTACTGCAACGAAAAGGGTATCTCTATCGTCGGCGATATCCCGATATATGTGGCATATGACAGCGCAGAGGTATGGCAGTATCCGGAGCTTTTCTGTCTTGACGAGGATAAGCTGCCTACAGATGTTGCAGGCTGTCCCCCTGATTTCTTCTCGCCTACAGGTCAGCTCTGGGGCAACCCTCTCTATGACTGGGACTACCACAAAAAGACCGGCTACAGCTGGTGGATAAAGCGCCTCAGCACTGCTATGAAGCTCTATGACACTGTAAGGATCGACCACTTCCGTGGCTTCGAGAGCTACTATGCAATCCCCTACGGCAATCCTACCGCTGAGACCGGCGAATGGAGAATCGGACCCAATACCGACCTCTTTGAAAAAGCTAAGGAAACTCTGGGAGAAATGTCCATTATCGCTGAGGATCTGGGACTTATTACCGACGAGGTACGGGAGATGCTTAAAAACACCGGCTATCCGGGCATGAAGGTGCTTCAGTTCGCATTTGACAGCGGAGCTTCCTGCGGCGACCTGCCTCATAATTTCGCAAACAGCAACTGCGTTGTTTATACCGGCACCCATGACAACATGACTCTTACTGGCTGGACTGACTCTCTCGGCGCAAGGTCTATGACCTTTGTGAAAAAGTATCTGCGAGTAAAGGACAGACATGATATTCCTGAGGCTATGGTACGTCTTGCATGGAGCAGCACTGCTGAGCTTGCCGTGGCTCAGATCCAGGATTTCCTCGGTGAAAGTGCAGCTGCAAGAATGAATACTCCTGCTACGCCCTCAGGCAACTGGCAGTACAGAGTGCAGAAGGGCGCATTCACAAATAAGCTGGCAAAGAAAATCGCTGCTCTCGGCGAGATCTATTACAGATGATAATTAAGGTTCTTTTTTGATCCATATGACAGAGGAGGCTTTACTATGTCAACACCCCACAATAACGCAAAAAAAGGAGATATCGCAAAAACCGTTCTTATGCCCGGCGACCCTCTCCGTGCGAAGTTCATCGCTGAAACCTATCTGGAAGAACCAGTATGCTACAATACTGTCCGGAATATGCTGGGCTATACCGGTCTCTATAAGGGCGTTCCTGTTTCGGTTCAGGGCAGCGGTATGGGTATGCCTTCTATCGGTATCTACTCATACGAGCTTTTCCACGAATATGACGTGGAACGTATCATCCGTGTAGGCACAGCCGGCGGCGTTGCCGACTCCGTGCAGCTCCGTGATGTTGTTATAGGTCAGGCTGCCTGCACAAATTCTGCCTATGCCAATCAGTATAACCTGCCGGGCACATACGCTCCCATTGCCGATTTCGAAATGCTGGAGGCTGCTGTGAATGCTGCAAGAAGCTTAGGCATAAAGGCTAAGGTGGGCAATATTCTTTCATCTGATATCTTCTATTATCCCAAGGAAAGCGATCTGCCGAGATGGGCGGAAATGGGCGTGCTTGCCACTGAGATGGAAGCGGCGGCGCTCTATATGAATGCGGCTCAAGCCGGCAAAAAGGCTCTCTGCATCGCCACAGTTTCCGACTGCCCTCTGAGAGGCGAGTTCACCTCAGCCGAGGAGCGTCAGCTGACCTTCTCACAGATGATGGAAATTGCACTGGAGACCGCATATTTTTTTGAAAAAAACTGTATCTGATTTAAGATTCTTTTAAGCCTCTGGGGATATAATTAAGGCAAGGATTAAGTAATCCTCACAAATCCCCTAAATTTTATTTGCGAGGCTGCCACGGGCTTTGTATCCTTAACCGGATAAAAAAATGCCCCTCTGAATGAGGGGCGTGACGAGACGTGATCGCCGTATATTTTTATTTTCCGCCTGCACTTCTGATGCAGGCTTTTTTCTTTGCTCATTTCAGCTCATCTGTTCCTGAGCTGTTTCAGCGTAGCTATTATAGCGTTGAAATTGAATATCACCATAAACACAAAGCCTGCTGCCAGCAGAAGAAGCTGCGCCGGAATATCGTGTGTTACAATAAAGCCCAGTACAAACAGCATTACCAGATTTACGTAGAACTTTACCTGATTTATGGGGAAATAAATATAGCGTCGTGCATCCTTCTGACGGATGAAGTAGCTTGCAAAATAGCCTGCAAAGGTTGCTACTGACGCACCTGTAATACCGAACAGCCATACCATGACTACATTAAGTATGATATTCACCACCGCCGCTACAAGACTTGTCCAGAAGGAATGGGATGTATGCTTGGTTGCAGTATAAACGCTGCTGAAGAACATATTCAGGCACATCATTATTACTGCCACTATAAGCACCGGCGTGTAGAGATAGGCGTCGCCGTATTCAGGGAATGTCTTTGTGTCGATGAGAATAGCCGACAGAGGCTTTACAAAGACGATAAGTCCTGCGCCTGCAATAAACAGGAACGAGGTGTAGGCGTCGTATATCCTCTGGTAGAATCTGCCTCTGTCAGCTGAGTCATTCTCCAGAATAGCAGACATATTCCACGCCTGAAAGAAGATAGTTGAAAATGTAGATACGAGATTAGGTATCTTATTGGCAATACCGTAGATTCCCGCAGCACTTTCGCCTACAAGACCGTCGGGGCCGGGCATATAGCGAATGAAAACTCTGTCGGAGAAGCCTGTGATAGTCCAGAGGAGAGCTGACGGGATGAGGGGTATTGAGAAGCCCAGCATCATTCGGGTAAGCTTCTCGTCAAGCGTTCTGAAGTTTACGAACTTCCTCAGTCCTGCCACGAACCAAAGGAATACAGCTGAAAGCAGGTCGGAGCATATAACCGAGAGCATGAAGCCGGTTACGCCCATGTCAAGCACGGCTATGAAGATAACATTGAATATGAAAAGGGTAAGCGCTGCAAGTATTCCGTCGAAAGCGAAAAGCTTTACAAGTCCTCTTGAACGGACAAACTGTGAGTTGATAGAACGTGCAGCGGACGCAACAACGTACAGCATAAGCTGCCATGTATACCCCTCCATAAAGGGCAGCACCGACAGCAGCGGCGACAGCGCAAGCATAACCATTGCGCCCAGGGCAGTTACGGCTATAGCGGATGTATAGACCTTGGTGTTGTCGTAGCGTTTGTCAAGGCCGAATCGGATTATAGCCTCCGCCATGGAGAATGTAACCAGCGGAACGAGAACATGAGCGGAGATCTCCAGCAATTCCTTCGTACTGTTATCCGCAGGATTGATATTGGCAGTATAAAGCTTCGTCAGAAGCAGAAGAAGAATTTTCGAGCCGAACGAACCGATAGCGAATATTATCGTATTCGAGGCAAGCTGTTTGTATTTGTTCATGATAAACATCCTTTGCGTAAGTGTTCGTTATATAAAGAATATTATACCATATATTCCGGAAAAATCAAATCCCTTTTTGAAAAAAATATTGGTTCGGTGATGAATGTTGGGGATGTGTAAATTGTAGTTTATATATGCCGAAGGCACACCACGAAAGCCTCCCCTTACTAAGGGGAGGTGGGACGCCGAAGGCGTGAGGTCGGGGATTGCGGGTAGAAAAGTAGGCTGAAATTTCAGCGTTACTACGCTTTTTACAATCCCCTCAGTCAGCTGCGCTGACAGCTCCCCTTACTAAGGGGAGCCTTGGGCGGTGCGCTTTGCGCATTTGCTTTGCACGCTAAACTACAATTTAC
>JAZNOB010000249.1:0-2463 GCA_045580565.1 Ruminococcus sp. | reverse complement strand
AGTTTGCAGCTGGCGCCAGCTGCACCGCATTGCACCCCATTTAAGTTATGGCGTCCGATAAGTCTACACAAGTGCCCCTCAAGGGGCGTTTAAGTCGTGCGTGCAAAGCAAATGCGCAAAGCGCACCGCCCAAGGCTCCCCTTAGTAAGGGGAGCTGTCAGCGCAGCTGACTGAGGAGATTGGTTTTCGAAGCGAAAAGCTGAAATTTCAGCCTACTTTTCTACCCGCAATCCCCGACCTCACGCCTTCGGCGTGCCACCTCCCCTTACTAAGGGGAGGCTTTCGTGGTGTGCCTTCGGCATATATAAACTACAATTTATCAAACCAACAAAGGAGGATTTTAAAATGAACACAAGAAAATTATCCGCAGCTTTTATGGCTGCTATGATGTTTGCCGGTGCTGCTTCTGCACTTCAGGTAAACGCTGAGGGTACTACCGGTATACTGAAAGCCGAGACTGTAGCAATATCTGCCGATCAGCTGGCTGCTCAGGACTATCAGGTGCCTGTCAGACTCTATATCGAGGAAAACCCCGGATTCGCTTTCATGAGCTTCGGTTTTACATATGACGAAAGACTTTCTGTCGTAAACTACAAGGAAAGCGGCGTGCTTCTGGAAACGGAAAACGGCGCTATCAAGGGCGTTGGTGATAATCCCGACCTGCACCTCGTATGGGCAGGCATTATGGTAAATGCCGACTCCGTTACATCTGAACCTATCTACTGTACCGAAGACGGCGAGTATTTCGTTGTTACCTTCCAGCTCCCTGAGGACGCTAAGGAGGGCGATGTGTTCGAAATCGAAATGCTGGCAAAAACTGAAACTGCTGTTCAGGAGCTTGCTGCTGCTGATATGGCGTATAACTGCGGTCTGGTAAATGGTGCAATCGTAATCGGCGACGAATCTTCTGCTGACTCCTTCGAGGCTGACGCTGAGGCAAATGCCGTAGAGGGCGGCGAGGCTGACGGCAGAGCAGACGGCTTTGTTACTACCGATAAAGCTGATTCCGACAGCAAGAAGGATAACGATATTCCGACGGCTATTCTCATTGTCGGCGGTGCTGTGATCCTTGCTGCTGCCGGTACCGGAGCTTACGTTTTTGTATCAAAAAAGAAGAAGGATAAGGAATAATTTCCCGTAAAGGAGGTTTCTCACATGAAGCTCGGAAAAATTGCTGCTGCTCTGACAGCAGGCGCACTTGTATCCCTTATAGGTATGACTGCCGCTGATGCTGCTCAGTATACAAGCTATACTTGGGAAGCCGGTGAATACTGGATAGCTCCGAACAGCGAGTTCTGTATTGAGCCTAAGGTATACTGCGATCCCGGTAATATTATGGCGCTCCAGTTCGACCTTGCTACACCGGCAATTGATAATGTCGCAATTATGCCTACCTCACGAGGCGATGAGGACGGATATCTTGGTACAGCATATGAGTCCTTTGCGGATATGATGTTCAACATGGAGGCTATGCACGTAGGCGGCTCAGATTCCGGTATGGGCTCAGGCGGAGTTCCTGCGGCTGAGGACGGCAGTACTATATGTGAAATGTGGTATAATACAGCATCCGAAAAGGCTGTTATAAATGCTGCAAATGCCTGCGGACTGACTATTCAGTACAGTGATGAAAAGAGCTGCTGGTACTATTCATTCCCGCTGGATTTTGACCCGTCTATCAATGAAGCTGCTCGTTCTCCTATGTGCGAGGCTGTACTTACTAATGAATCCAACATCAGCATAAACTTTGTTTCGGGCAGCATCAACATCACTATCAGCGATGAGGCTGCAGCGGCTGAAGCTGCAAAGACTACAGCGGCGGACAGCTCTCACGACAATGGCTCATCCGGTTCGGCTGACAGCAATGAGTCACAGGCTTCCGGAAATGCTTCATCTGATAATAGCGGAAGTACAGACGGCGGAAACGGCTCTGCTGGAAATAATGAAGCTTCCGGCAGTGAAGATGTAGCCGGTGAGGATGGCACAGGTGCGGCAGATTCCGGAAACAGCACTGAAAGTCCGGATGCTCCGGTAAATGACAGGGCTGAGGCTGAGGTCGGCGGAGAGACTGATAAAGCTGACGATGAAGCTGCATCCGACGTTTCCAGTGAGCCTATTAAAATAGAGGCGATCGGCTGCGACGGCAAGAAGGACGGCGGCTCAGGGAAGACTATACTTCTGGTTGTATCGGGTATAGCGGTCCTTGGTGCAGGCGGCGGTCTGGCGGCGTATTATTTCCTCAAAAAGAAAAAGTAAAGCTGTAACATAACGGGAAGTCAGGCTTATGCCGGCTTCCCGTTTTTGTCTGGATGTGGTTATACAAATTGTAGTTTGAAGCTGACGCCAGCTGCAAACTACAATTTGCCTTCCGAAGTTCGTCATCAAACAAAAAAGCCTGTCCCAACCGGAACAGGCATCATGGAGCGGATTACGAGGCTCGAACTCGCTACCTCCACCTTGGCAAGG
>JAZNOB010000248.1:0-9642 GCA_045580565.1 Ruminococcus sp. | reverse complement strand
ACTTTAGAATAACGCATACCAGCGAAACCGCTCTGATAGATCAGGTCAACGATGAGCTTCATTTCGTGGATGCACTCAAAGTAAGCATTTCTGGGATCGTAGCCAGCTTCAACCAGTGTCTCATAGCCAGCCTGCATCAGTGCGCATACGCCGCCGCAGAGAACAGCCTGTTCACCGAAGAGGTCAGTTTCAGTTTCGGTTCTGAATGTAGTTTCCAGAATACCAGCTCTTGCGCCGCCGATAGCCAGACCATAAGCCAGAGCCATATCCTTAGCCTTGCCGGTAGCGTCCTGAGCAACAGCAACCAGTGACGGAACGCCCTTGCCAGCCTGATATTCGCTTCTTACAGTGTGACCCGGTCCCTTAGGAGCGATCATTGTAACGGCAACGTCAGCCGGAGGAACGATCTGACCGAAGTGGATAGCGAAGCCATGAGCGAACATCAGCATATTGCCAGCTTCCAGATTGGGAGCGATGTCCTTCTTGTACATTGAAGCCTGCTTTTCGTCGTTGATGAGGATCATGATAACGTCAGCCTGCTTAGCAGCCTCAGCAGCTGTGTAAACCTCAAAGCCCTGTCTTACAGCCTTGTCCCAAGACTTGCTGCCTTCGTACAGACCGATGATAACTCTGCCCTTGTCACCGAGGGATTCCTTAGCATTCAGCGCATGAGCGTGACCCTGGCTGCCGTAGCCGATTACAGCGATCGTCTTGCCATAGAGCAGAGACAGGTCGCAGTCTTCCTGATAAAAAACCTTAGCTGTATTTTCCATGATATAAAAACTCCTTTGAATGAAATTATATACGTATATAAGAGCAGCTTAGTCCTTGAGACAATTGCCGCCTCTTTCAAGAGCAACAAGACCTGTACGGCACATTTCCAGAATGCCATAGGGCTTAAGAAGCTCGATGAAAGCGTTGATTTTGGATGTAGCGCCCTGAATTTCAATAACCAGAGCCTCCTGAGAAAAGTCAATGATCTTTGCACGGAATACATCAGCAACAGACATGATATCCTGGCGCTGTTCGGGTGAGTGCTTTACCTTGATAAGCAGAAGCTCACGTGCAGCGGTAGTATCACGCTGCATTACCTGAACCTTCTGAACGTCGTACATCTTCTCCAGCTGCTTTACGATCTGATCGCATATAGCCTTATCGCCTCTGTGGGTAACAGTAATACGGGAGAATTCCGGAGATTCAGTTTCACCAACAGTGAGAGTATCAATGTTGAAGCCACGGCGTGTGAACATACTGGAAACTCGTGTCAGTACGCCGGAACGGTTTGCAACGAGAATAGAAATTACAAAGTTTTCCATAATGCTCACCTCTTAATTCTTAGCTGTGGGATCTACGATGATATCATCAATAGAGCCGCCGGGCGGAAGCATAGGAAGTACGAATGCGTCGCAGTCGATGGTGCAGTCAACCAGAACCGGACCCTTTACCTCAAATGCTTTCTTCAGTACATCCTTCAGCTCGTCGAGAGTTCCGATGCAGCTGTCCATATTTGTGCAGGAATCGCAGTTTTTAGGACAGGTCACGCCCGGAATAGAACCTACTCTGAATGCCGGAAGCCCGAAAGCCTCTGCGAGCTTTACAAAGTCAGTCTTTCTCTGGAGAGTTGTATTTGAATAGTGCTTGTCAAAGAACA
This sequence comes from Ruminococcus sp., assembly GCA_045580565.1. Classification (GTDB taxonomy): domain Bacteria; phylum Bacillota; class Clostridia; order Oscillospirales; family Ruminococcaceae; genus Ruminococcus_C. The sequence goes on along the minus strand of JAZNOB010000248.1, from coordinate 7,991 downwards.
GAGTCTGCCACTGACGAACCATACCAAGAACGCCGTTGTTCATTACGAAGATAACAACAGGGGACTGATTAGTAACAGCAGTTGCAAGCTCATTGAGGTTCATGCCGAAGCTGCCGTCGCCAGTGATAAGCACTGTTTTCTTTCCTGTAGCAGTTGCTGCGCCGATAGCCGCACCAAGACCGAAGCCCATAGTACCGAGACCGCCGCTGGAAATAAATGTACGTGAACTGCTGAACTCAAAACGCTGTGCAGCCCACATCTGATGCTGACCTACGTCTGTTGCTACGATAATATCATCACCTGCATTATTTGCAGCTTCCATAATAGCGTCAATTGCAGTGAATGGAGTAATGTTGTCGCCCTGACGTTCAAGCTCAGCTGTATAAGCCTTCAGCTCGTCAATACGTGCGTGCCATTCAGGAAGCTTCTTTTCCTGTACAGCCTCGCAGAGTGCAGCCAGTATCTTCTTCATAGAGCCAGTAAGACCAAGATGAGCCTTGATGTTCTTGTTCAGCTCTGATGCGTCGATGTCAATGTGAATGATCTTAGCGTTTCTTGCATACTTTGAGACATTACCAGTACCTCTGTCGCTGAAACGGCAGCCTGCTGTAATGATAAGGTCTGCCTCGTTCTGTGCGATAGAGGAGGCATAGTGGCCGTGCATACCTTCCATGCCCAGCCATCTGGGGTTATCTGTAGGAACAGCAGAAAGTCCCATCATTGTACATCCGATAGGAGCGTCGATCTTATCAGCAAGAGCCTCGATCTCTGCGCCTGCATTATCTGTTATTGCGCCGCCGCCGATGTATATGTAAGGCTTCTGTGCAGCTGCGATCATCTTTGCAGCTTCAGCTACAGCATCCATATTAACTTCCGGAACAGGAGCCTTTTCTACAACAGGAGCAGCTTCATATTCACCGATAGCCTGCTGAACATCCTTGGGGATATCCACGAGAACAGGACCGGGTCTGCCTGACTTCGCAATACGGAAAGCTTCACGGATAGTGGGTGCAAGTTCATCTATTGTCTTTACGAAGAAATTATGCTTAGTGATCGGCATTGTAACGCCTGTTATATCAACTTCCTGGAAACTGTCTCTTCCGATAAGAGAATTGGGGACGTTTCCTGTAATAGCAACAAGCGGAATGGAATCAAGGTAAGCGGTAGCGATACCGGTTACCAGATTTGTTGCACCGGGACCGGATGTTGCAATAACAACGCCGACCTCACCGCTTGCACGTGCAAATCCGTCAGCCGCATGAGATGCGCCCTGCTCGTGAGCTGTGATAATGTGATGGATCCTGTCCTGCGCCATATAAAGTGCGTCATATATATCAATAACCTGACCGCCGGGATATCCGAAAACAGTTTTAGCACCCTGTTCGATCAGAGTTTCGATAATGATTTGTGCGCCTTTTAACTTCATGTTGCTTCACCCTTTACGTATAAAAATTTAATGCGAAAGCCTCTGACTGACCAGCAGAAACGGCTTTTTCGCAAGTGTATCTGTTTTTTAGTATAGCACTTTAAAACGCTGATTGCAAGACGCCTCTGCAGTTTTTACTATTCGGAAATAATATGTACAAACAAATTAAATATTTGCCTTGAAATTCAGCATAAAATGAATAAACTGTAAAAAAACACCACAGCTATTGACAAGGACGATTTAATTCGCTAAAATAAAACTAAGGAGCAAGTCTCCGATAATAACCAATCAAAGGCTATGAAGGGAAAAAATATGTTTCTGAGGGTTTCAGAGAGCTGCCGGATGGTGCGAGGCAGTACGTAGGAAACAGGATAACTCATCCCTGAGCTGTGCAGCTGAAATAAGTAGGCGGCAACGGGTTTCTCCCGTTACAGAGAAGCACATTACAGGATGTGACTGAGTGGGCGTATTCTCGTCAAGAAGAGTGGTACCACGGAGAAAGCAAATCTTCGTCTCTTTTATGCTTTAGCAGCATAAAAGGGACTTTTTTTATGCGTGTTCACATTCGATTTATTGAAAGGAATGGTTGAAATGAAAAACGTAAACAAGTACACAAGACAGTTCTTTCCGGTGGAAAATCCGCCTATGAGATGGGCGTGCAGGAATTATATTGATAAGGCACCTATCTGGTGCAGCGTTGACCTGAGAGACGGCAATCAGGCACTGATAACACCTATGAGTCTGGCGGAAAAGCTGGAATTTTTCAAGGTTCTGGTAAAGATCGGCTTTAAGGAAATAGAGATCGGCTTTCCGGCTGCATCTGATACGGAGTATGATTTCTGCCGTACACTGATCGAGCAGGATCTGATTCCGGATGATGTTACCATTCAGGTTCTGACTCAGGCGAGAGAGCATATTATAGCAAAGACCTTTGAGGCGCTGAAGGGCGCAAAGCACGCAATTATTCATTTGTATAATTCCACATCTCTGGCGCAGAGAGAGCAGGTGTTCAAGCGTAGCAAGGAGGAGATCATTGCTCTTGCCGAGGAAGGCGCAAGAATGTGTAAGGAGTACCGTGCCAAGACTGAGGGGCACTTCACATTTGAGTATTCACCGGAGAGCTTCACAGGCACTGAGCCTGAATTTGCACTGGAGATATGCAATAAGGTAATTGATATATGGGAGCCTACAGCGGATGACAAGGTTATTATCAACTTGCCGGTAACAGTATCCCATTCAATGCCTCACGTATATGCAAATCAGGTTGAGTACATGAACGACAACCTGAACCGCAGAGAGAATGTTATCATTTCACTGCATCCGCATAATGACAGAGGCTGTGCTGTAGCGGACAGTGAATTGGGTCTGCTGGCAGGCGGTGACAGAATCGAGGGCACGCTGTTCGGCAACGGCGAGAGAACAGGTAATGTTGATATTATTACTCTTGCGCTGAATATGTATTCTCATGGTGTAGATCCGGAGCTGGATTTTTCCAATCTGCCGGAGATAACGAAGGTTTATGAGCGTGTTACACATATGAACGTATATGAGCGTTCGCCATATAGCGGACAGCTGGTATTTGCTGCATTCAGCGGCTCACATCAGGACGCTATTGCCAAGGGTATGAAGTGGCGTGAAACAGAGGAGCGTGAGCACTGGACAGTTCCTTATCTGCCTATTGATCCAACAGATATCGGCAGAAAGTACGAAGCTGATGTTATCCGCATCAACAGCCAGTCCGGCAAGGGCGGCATTGGTTATCTGATGGAGACAAAGTACGGATACGATATTCCTGCAAAGATGAGAGAATCCTTCGGTTATCTGGTTAAGGGCATTTCTGACAGAGCGCACAAGGAGCTGCAGCCTGATGAGGTTATGAGGATCTTCAATGAAAGCTATGTAAATATTGAGGATATCGTATCAGCACCGACGATCCGTTTCTCTCACAAGGATGGCGGTATGATCGAGGCTGCTGTAACTGTAAACCATGGCGGCAATACCGAGGTCGTAAATGGCATCGGCAACGGTCGTCTGAACGCAGTGCATAATGCTCTGAAGTCACATCTGGGCGTAGAGTTCGTGCTGACGACATATACAGAGCACGCACTTGAGGTAGCTGCAACGGCAAACGCTGTGTCATATGTTGGCATTGAGCGTGACGGCAGAACCTACTGGGGCGTTGGTATCCACTCGGACATTGCAACATCCTCTATCAAGGCGCTTATCTCTGCAATGAATCGTATGCTGCATGAGATTGCGTAAAACTTAATACGAAAGCAAGGGCTGCCGCAGTTATCATCTGCGGCAGCCCTGTTTTTATTCGAATATCTGTCTCTCATTTTTCAATTTCTTACGTTATATTCGCCCGGAGTGCATTCCTCAAATTCATACCGGCAGAAGCCAACTCCTACAAGTGCAAGACCCTTTGCAGCCATTTCATTGAGCCAGTTTTCCTCATTGTCAAACTGCCACACCCAGAATAGTTTATGTATTTTTTTTCTCATAGGAATGTCCTCCTTTACTTCTCGATAATACCGTCATCCGATTTCAGCTTTTTCTTTTTCTTATCAAGCTTATGCGCACCGAACGCTAAGCCTGCAAACATTACAAAATTGAGAATGCACATAATGACATTTACGTCAAGACCTGTGATACCTCCAAGCAGAAGATTGGATATGCCTACAACAAGATTTGCAAGCCCGACAGCAAGCAGCATATTTATAATAGTATTCAGATGCTTAATGCGGGAAGCGTTGTCGGAAAACAGCTCAAATTCTCCGTCTGCTCTTTTCTTTCTGAAATACACTACCGTCCAGAGTTTGCCTGCAAGCTCAGCACCGGTTTCCTCTACAAATGAGATATATTCCCTGTTCTTCTTATCACGCCAGCTGCTGTCAAGAAACTGTGTGCGAACAGTGTATTCACCCGGCTTGCACTCCTCGAAGGTGTATACGCCCAAGCCAACCTTCACAAGAACCCAGCCATTGTCAGCCATTTCGTTAAGCCATGATTCTTCCTTTTCAAAATCCCATTCTAAAAACACCTTGAAAATCTTCTTATTCATCCCTGGATCCTCCCAATATCTCTTCACCATTTTTCAGCAATTCCCTCAGTCTTTCGATTTCGCCTAAGAGAACTTCACGTCCTGATTGCGTTATAACATACTCCTTTTTACGGCTTGACTTTTCTTCCGGAAGTGCCTCGATCCAGCCTTTTTCTATAAGGCTGTTGATCGCACCGTAAAGCGTTCCAGCTGCAAGCCTTACTCTGCCCGATGAAAGCTTCTCCGCATTCTGTATTATTCCGTATCCATGCAGCGGCTCTGTCAGTGACAGCAGAATATAATATACAGCCTCCGTCAGTGCTATATTTGCCATTACTATTCTCCCTTCCATGTTTTATCGTTTCCCGATATATCTTCAGTCGTTATATCGTCTGCCGATATATATATTATATCGTAAGCCGATATATTTGTCAATAGGTTTCCGGAAATTTCTTCCGGATTTTTTGAGTCTGTTCACCAAGTAAGAAATCCGGCATAAACTGATAGTAAGCCTGCACGAAGGAGGGAGCATTACTATGGCGACCATAAGTCTCTGCATGATCGTCCGGAACGAGGAGAAGGTACTTGCACGATGTCTTGAATCGGCAAGAGATATAGCAGATGAGATAATAATTGCAGATACCGGCTCTGAGGACAGAACTAAGGAGATCGCATTGTCATTCGGCGCAGGAGTATATGACTTCCCGTGGATCGACGACTTTTCAGCTGCACGTAATTTCGCCTTTTCCAAGGCTGAATGCGACTACCAGCTATGGCTTGATGCGGATGATGTGATAGAGGGAGAAAACAGGGAGCGTTTCCTCCGACTGAAGGATGGTCTCACAGCAGATGTGGTAATGCTTCCCTATGAGGCAGGCTTTGATTCCGATGGGAGAGCTTCACTTGTATACTACAGGGAAAGGCTGCTCCGGCGTGACAGGGGATTCAAATGGGTAGGTGCAGTGCATGAATGTATAGCACCGGCTGGAAATATAATCTACGGAGACGCTGCTGTAGCTCACAGAAAAGAGGGAACAGGAAGCGGCGGCAGGAATCTGCGGATATATCATAGGCTGAAGGCAGATGGGCATGAATTTACCGCAAGAGAGCTGTACTACTATGGCAGGGAGCTTGCTGATAATAAGGCATATAAAGCGGCGGTTTCAGTATTCCATGAATATCTCAGCCGGAGTGACTGCTGGATTCCGGACTGTCAGGAGTCGTGCCTTCGTATGTCGGACTGCTACAGAGCAATAGGGGACAGCTTCAGAGCTGACGAGGCTATTGTGCAGAGTCTTATATACGGAAGTCCCACAGCAGAGATCTGCTGCCGGATGGGTGAGATCCGTATAAGACAACAGAATTATCAGGGAGCTGCGTTCTGGTATAAAGCGGCATTGCTGTCAGCTGAAAGTGCTCCGTTTCAGGTGTTCAGCAGACCTGAATACAGCAGATTTATTCCATCGGTGCAGCTATGTCTTTGCTATGACAGGATGGGTATGACGGAAGAGTCATACCGATGGCATAAAAAGGCGATGGAAGAGCGTCCGGAGCATCCTGCCTGCATATATAATGAAGAATATTTCAGAGGAAAAGAAATCAGAATCAAGACTTGGAAAGGGGAAAATTATGGCATATAACTATGAATCACATTCCTGCCGTCCGTGCGGTCCGTCATCGTGTACCGGTACGTGCTGCTTTGAAGGGCCTGTTGGACCGACAGGTCCTATGGGAGCGACCGGACCTGCCGGCGCCGCAGGAGCAACCGGAGCAACCGGCGTAACAGGAGCAACAGGCGTAACAGGTGCAACTGGCGCAACAGGCGTAACAGGCGCAACAGGCGCAACAGGAGCAACCGGAGCAACCGGCGTAACAGGTGTAACAGGAGCAACAGGCGTAACGGGAGCAACAGGTGTAACAGGAGCAACAGGAGCAACTGGCGCAACCGGAGCAGCAGCGTCCGAGGTTATACCCTCACTTTTAAGTGCGGTGAATACAGTGTCCCAGCAGGCTGAAACTGGTGCTGCACTGACATTTCCTGTGACTACCGAATCGTACGGTACGGATATTACGAAGGAAGCGGATAACAGCACCTTTACTATCGAGACAGCCGGCGTTTATATGGTATATTTCACAGCTACTGTAACTCCGTCTTCGGGCACGGATATTCCGGTCACAGCTTCATTTGAGCTTCAGGAAAACGGTACTGCCGTACCAGGCGCTACAGTTATTGTTGTGCTTGATACAACAGCGACTGCACAGAGCCTTTCATTCAGCGTACCGGTTACTGCGGCAGAGGGAACACAGCTTACGGTAGTTTCCAATGACGGCGATATAGTAGTGCAGAATACCATTCTGACAATTCAGCGAATCGGAGCGTCATCATAAAAAAACGGCTGTACCTCAACGGGTACAGCCGTAATTTTTTATGGCTCTCAACCAAAAGTTGGGGGGGATTTTGACAATGTGCGGAGCACACCGACCAAGGCTCCCCTTAGTAAGGGGAGCTGTCACGCCTGCGGCGTGACTGAGGGGATTGTAAATACCCCAACATTTGATAGACAACCTTTTTTATAAAATTATTCTGCGGAAACAGGGAGAGTCTTGATAGCAAGAACAAGGAACTTCAGAAGTGCAGCAGCGTCACTGCCGTTTACAGCAGAGTCAGAAACGCACTGAGCATTTTCCATCTGCTCATCATTGAGCTGGATCATCTTTGCTACATACTTGTTCAGGTAAACAAGGTCAACCATTGATACTATTCCGTCAAGGTTAACGTCACCATACAGAGCGTCAGGATTTGTAGTTACAGTAGTGGTTGTTGTGGATGCTGTGGCCTTTGTTGTAGATGTTGTTGTATTCTTATCACTGCTGCTTGTTGATGTAAGACCGCTGTTTGTAGTAGTTGTTGTGGAAGATGCAGTAGAAGAATCAGTAGTAGTTGTAGTAGTTGTTGTGGATGTAGTTGTCTGAGTTACATTCGGATTTACAGTAACATCGCCAGAGATGCTCATTTCATCCATACAGCCGCCGTCTGTTTCGAACATAGCAGTCAGGTCTGCGCCCAGAGTAGATGTAGCTTCCAGAATGGAGTAATTTCCGGACGGTACGTAGGATACAGAAGAATCCATTTCAAAGCCTGCATAGATACATTCAGATGCAACTGCTTCATCTCTGCTGCTTACTACTGTTGCCTGCATATTGCCTCTGCAATTATCGTAAATATCGTTATAGCTCTTTACAACGCCGCCGCTTGTAACTTCAACCGGATCCTTGGAATCCTTGAAGTAGTTATATTCGGAGAAGATGTAAGCATTTGCTCTCGGATTCTGACAGTAGCTTGTCTGACCGTCGAATACGTTGTTGTACATATGGATGTCAGCCTGACGAGCCAGCGGGCCACGGGATTCGCAGTTCTTCCAGTAATTGTGGTGGTAAGTAATGTGGTACTGCAGGTTGGAATCGGAAGCACCGACCAGATTGGTCTTGTGGTATCCGTCATAGATGCAGTAGGAGTTGGTG
>JAZNOB010000247.1:0-7087 GCA_045580565.1 Ruminococcus sp. | reverse complement strand
AAAGCTCCGGCAGATGCCGGAGCTTTTAACATATCTGTTATCTGATCTTTGCGCCGCAGGGCAGTGACTGGTCGGGGAATATAACCTTTGCGCTGCCGTCGGGAGCGTCTGCCGCACATATCATGCCGTTGCTCTCAACGCCGCAGAGCTTAGCCGGCTTCAGGTTCACGATAACCATTACCTTTTTACCGATAAGGTCGTCCGGTGAATACCACTGTGCAATACCGGATACTACCTGTCTGCCGCCCATGCCGTCGTCAAGCTGGAGGCACAGAAGCTTCTTGGACTTCTTCACCTTCTCGCACTCTGTTACCTTTGCAACACGGATGTCAACCTTCATGAAATCATCGAACTCGATCTCAGGAGCAGCAGGCTGTACCTCGATCTGTTCTTCCTCAGGCTCTTCCTTGGGAAGATTCTGGCTGATGATAGCATTCAGTGCCTCGATCTCCTTTTCAACGTCGATTCTCGGGAAGATGATCGCACCCTTATTGATAGTAACATTCTTTCTGAGCACGCCGAACTTGTCCGCATTCTCATAGGTTCTCTCGGATTCCAGAGCACCGATCTGCTCCCATACTACAGGCATAGTTGTAGGCATGAATGCAGACAGAAGTGTTGAAATGATTCTGATAGTATCAAGGAGATTGTAGAGAACTGTAGCAAGTCTTGTCTTGTTAGCCTCGTCCTTGGCAAGAACCCACGGAGCTGTCTCGTCGATATACTTATTTGCACGGGATACTACCTTGAATATCTCAGCCAGTGCAAGGTTCAGCTGAGTCTGGTCGATATAGCCGTCAACAGCGCTGCGGAGAGCTGTAGCCTGTGCAATAAGATCGTCGTCAAATTCGCCAGCCTGACGTTCTTCCGGCAGAGTACCGCCGAAGTACTTGTCCACCATTGCAACTGTACGTGAAACAAGGTTTCCGAGACCGTTTGCAAGGTCGGAGTTGATGCGGTTTATCATGATCTCATTGGAGAATGAGCTGTCTGCACCGAGAGCCATTTCACGGAGAATGTGATAACGGATGGAGTCAGCGCCGTATCTCTCGCCCAGAACCAGCGGGTCAACTACGTTTCCGAGAGACTTTGACATCTTCTGACCGTTGAAGGTTATCCAGCCGTGAACGGCAAGATGCTTAGGCAGTGGCTGTTCCAGAGCCATGAGCATTGCAGGCCAGATGATAGCGTGGAATCTCATGATATCCTTAGCAACCATGTGAACGTCTGCCGGCCAGTAGTTATCATAGTCATTGTAAGCGTCGTTATAGAAGCCGAGGGCAGAGATATAGTTTGACAGAGCGTCGATCCATACGTATACAACGTGCTTTTCGTCAAAGGTTACGGGGATGCCCCACTTGAATGAGGTTCTGGAAACGCAGAGGTCCTCAAGACCGGGCTTTATGAAATTGTTTACAAGCTCGGTAGCTCTTGTTCTGGGCTGGAGGTAGTCGGTTTCAGTCAGCAGCTTTTCAAGGCGTTCAGCAAAGGGAGACATCTTGAAGAAGTAAGCTTCCTCCTTAGCCTCAACAACGTCACGTCCGCATTCCGGACACTTGCCGTCAACCAGCTGAGAGTCAGTCCAGAAGCTTTCGCAGGGAGTGCAGTACTTGCCGGTATACTCGCCCTTATAGATGTAGCCCTTATCGTACAGCTCCTTGAATATCTTCTGAACTGTCTCGATGTGGTAGTCGTCGGTCGTACGGATATAGCGGTCGTAGCTGATGTTCATATACTTCCAGAGGTTCTTGAAGATGGCAACGATCTCGTCAACGTATTCCTTGGGAGTAACGCCCTTTTCAGCAGCCTTCTGCTCGATCTTCAGACCGTGCTCGTCAGTACCGGTGAGAAACATTACTTCTCTGCCCTGCATACGGCGGTAACGTGCAATGGAGTCACAGGCTACAGTTGTATAGCAGTGACCGATATGGGGATTACCGGATGGGTAATAAATAGGTGTAGTAATATAGTATTTTTTACACATGGAAATTATCCTCCTGAGTTATTTGTGTGCATAGCACCTTTACCCTATATTATACCATATATTTTTTGTTTTGCCAATATGGATTTGTAAGTTTTTTTGATGCTGCAGAAAAATATTGATATGCTGCATTTTATTGCCTCGTCCTGTTGTAATAGCAAAAACTGTATGCTATAATTGCACTATTGGTGTTGACTGCACCCATGATATCAAAAAGAGCAAGCTTGACTATGCAGATAAGCTGCTGCGGCAGCCTTTGTTTTTGGATAAATTATATTTTACTGAAACCAATCTTCCAAAACCGCTGTCTATATAAGTGAAAGCACAACCTGAAAGGAGGCATACGAGTGAATGAAGCAAGACTCATAGCGAAGCTTAAAAAGAAAAATACAGGCGCACTTGAGAAGCTGATAGACATATATACACCATATGTCAGCACCATCATCCGTAATGCGCTTAGAGGCTATGTGTCCAGAGAGGATCTGGAGGAGCTTACAGCGGATTCCTTTGTTTCACTTTGGGAGCACGCAGAGAACATACAGTCCGACCACATAAGCGGATACATAGCTCAGATCGCCAAATCAAAGGCGTATAACTACATGAGGAAAAATATCGTCATGTCGGAGTCCATTGAGGATATGGTCATAGCCTCGGATGAGGACGTTGAGAGCGAGGCAGAGCAGCAGGAGCTTTCGGAGCTGCTGATGAAGCTTCTGGGTGAGCTTGCCCAGAAGGAAAAGGAGATAATGCTCAGGTTCTATTACTACCGGCAGACCGTGAGCGAGATCGGACAGGAGATGGATATGAACGTCTCCACAGTGAAAACGAAGCTGAGCAGAAGCAGAAAGAAGCTCAGACAGAAGCTTGAAGAAAGGGGATACAGCTATGAAGAAATGGAAAGTTTCTGAACTATTTTCACAAATCAGCATTCCTGCTGAGGAGCTGCCGGATATTCACACAGATAACGAAATATCCGCAAAAAACGTAAAGAGCAGAGTCCTTGCGAAGATAGAGAATACGGAAGTCATAACTACAGCGGAGCCTGGGCGCAAGGATATGACAAAGCGGCTGATGCTGGGACTTGGCATAGCAGCGGCGCTTGTGGCAGGCGGCGTAGGTGCATACAGCTCATCAGATGTGGGCAGCAGAGTAAAGGAAAATCCCACCCATGCTACTATCGACTCAAAGCCCATGCAGATCATGACTGAGGAAACTATGCTTTCCTCTGGTACATCTGTATCTTCCGCAGCATCCGGCAGCACAGCGTCCGGCAGTGCAGCAGCTGATACGGAGCAGGTTATTAAGGTTTCTGAGGAAAGCACACAGAATATTTCATCCCAGCTTGGCGTACAGCCGGTTGAAGAAAGATATTCTCCGCCGGAGGTATCATATGATGATATCTCAAACTACTGGGAGAATATACCGGTGCCGTCAGCTGACGCATATACTGCTCCCTATGATATGAATGTCACAGACAGCATGGATAGTCTTGATGTCATTGATGCAAAGGTGTCTGCTGACGGAGCAAACTGCTTTATAAAGGTTACATTCAGAGCCGATCTTCCTGAGGGCATTACGCCCGCCGATCTGACCTTTGGTCTTGGAACCGGAGGCACATACTTCATGACTCAGTACGGCAGCGGCGGCGGAAGAATGCCTGAGCCTGAGATCATTGACGAAAACACCTTCACTATGACCTACACAGATTATGGCTTCACAGTAAATGCGGTGGAGAACACCTATGTAATTGATATCCAAGGCATTGAAAAGACGGGCGCACAGGAAGTAACAGAGCTTGGCATGAAAAATGTCCTTGGCTTTACTAATGCGGAGATAGCACAGGGCAGACAGATCACCGATGCAGAGCTTGCTCAGCTTCAGGAGGACTACATCTACGTGGAAAGCGTGGGCAGCTATATGAAGAAAAGCGATATCATTGATACCGGCAGAATGACTATATATATCGACCCGTCTCCCAGAGAATTCCCTGTAGGCAAGGACAACACCGAAAACTATACAAGGGCAAGGCTCAGCAATGGTTCATATATGATAGACGACCATCCCATATTTACTGACAGCTTATCAATGATGAGTGCAGAGTTGTATGGAATAGAGATGCGTGCAAACACCTGTGAGTATGTGATAAGATACACCGGAAAGAACGGCTTTGAATTTACTGGTGATGAGGATATGAGCATCTTTGCTGATACCAGCGTGCAGGCATACGGCTTTGACGAAAACGGCGCACCTGATTACTATGCAAACGCTGCAGTAATCAGCGATACATGGGTCGACATACACGGCGTTACAAACTATGGTACGCCCTGTCTGTATCAGAAGATAACTGTAAGTGCGACAGAGCATCCGGAAATGCGTGTGCTTGTTTCAAACTACTGTCTTAAAGACCGTGACACCGGCAGTATTATTGAAACCGGAAATCTTGACGTGGAGCTGCCCTGTAATTTCTGGGATGAAGCTGATATGTACCATGACTTTGATACAAGCTTTACAACCTCTGACGGCTTTACAGTCGATATGTACACCATAGGCGACGAGATCACTTTAACATGGCAGGGTACAGAGGAAAGCTTCATTCCCGAGTTTCTCCAGACGTACAGCGGCGAGGACTTTACGCTTCTTCAAGCGGGAATGTCAATGATAACTGACGATAAGTTTACTATAGTTCAGGACAACGGCTTCCGCTACAGAAGCAGGATGGCTCTTATAATTGACGACAATTACAGAGTTACGCTTACTGCCATCGCTGCCATAAGCGGCATCGACAACGAGATCAGCAGCATCGAATACAACGGAAAGGCATTCTATACCGCAAACTGACAAGCCATTCAATACACTCTCCATATATATTACTCTAAGCAAACAGCCTGCAGGGACAACTGCGGGCTGTTTGCGTTATTGTGCACTATCACCAGATAATCTGCCTGATGGTTAGTCATAATGCTGATTTTGTACTGAGGTTCACAAAAAGTGCAACATTTTGCCATCCTCGATTGTATAGTGAGTAAAAGGGCAATCCACCCGGTACAAAAGGAGGAAATTATATGAGAAAGAATCTATTATCAAAGGCACTATCAATTTTCACAGCAGCCCTTGTGGGTGCGGCATGTATAGCAAGCCCGTCTTTTACAGCTCTGGCTGCAGAAGAAGAAACAGCCGAGTATACATACACCGTGTATCCCATGTTTGCTGCAGGAGAAAATGAATACTACGGTGAAGAAACCGGAACTGCAACCGCATCTCCTGTAACCTTCTCCGGGGACGGAACCTACACTGTAAGCATAGATGTGACTTACGATGCAGAGGCGATCGACCTGCTTTTGCTGGATTCAGATATAAATCTTTATAAGTTCGGAGACGCTGCTCATGCCGATAACGATACCCTCGTAGAACTCAGCGGTCTGAAGATGGATATAAACTATATCGAATTTACCAGCACGGGAAATAAGTATCTCTGTGAGAATGACGACGACTCGTCAACAGTTCCAAGTGACAACGGTACTACGCTGAGAAAGAATATCTACAATACATGGGCAGAATCTGTAGTTACAGATATAGACCCTGCCGCACATCCCATCACTGCCGGCGAAACTATCGTAGTAAGCTTTACTATATCAGGTCTTGACGGAAGAAATCCGGATTCCACGTCAACAGATACCGGAATGATGACAAGTACATATGCAGAGGAAACCACCACTACTACCGCAACCACAACCACCACAACCACCGGCACCGGAGATCTATACACCACCACAGGCTACGCTATCCAGCTTGCCTGCTCTGAAGAAAATGTCACCCTTTATCCGGGACATACCCAGAGCTTCTATCTCTACTACAAGACAGGGCCTACATCCTTCTCTGAAAGCTACCCTGTTACATTTGAGTTCGAGAATGAAGGCATCGCAGCTGTAATTCCTGATCCGGATGCAGGTACAAGCGATTATATCATAGAGGCACTTTCTGTGGGTACTACAAAGCTTACTATCAAGCAGCAGTACGGCTATACTACCCTTACCTGTGAAATGAACATCACCGTTGAGGCGCAGACCACTACAACTGCTCCCGTTACAAACGTTCCCTCTGAAACCACATATATCACCACCGCAGCTCCCGCTCTCGTATGCAGCCCGTCCGCTGTAACTGTAGAAGCAGGCAAGCTTCAGCCGGTTATAATGTCCTTTGCAAGCGGTTTATCTATCAACGATTATCCTGGTGCTTTTGAAATTGATTCTGTAAATGTGGCTGGAATCGTAGAAAGCGATTATCCATGGTGTTTCTTTGTAGAGGGTATGACCGAGGGTACTGCAAATATCACCATCACTCCGCCCTATGGCTATGATAAAGTTACCATTCCGGTAACTGTCGTTCCGGCTGATGATGACGATTCCAATGACGCAAGCGTTCATATCGTAATTGATAAGCTGTTCAATACCATGATCCCAAAGGGCAATCCTCTTTCTCTGGGCGAAGGCAGCTACTCCGTATATAAGCATGACGGCACAAGCACCGGCATGGAAAAGGTTATCTCCAATGCAAGTATGGCTGATGAAACTGAAAATGTTACCGTTGACGCATCCGCATTCGACAGCTCTGCTCCTGGTTACTACGATGTTATAATCACCTATACCGACGACGACGGCTATACTGATACAGTAACACTCTGTACAGGAGTATATTACTTCGAGAGTATGGATACTACCACGACACCGGTGACTACCACTACTACAACAACAAGAACTACCGAAGGCATTGAACTTGACAGAACAGAGCTTACAGTAGCGGTAGGTTTGTCAGACTATGTAGGTATTCGTTCCGCAAGCGGCGGCGTATATCCGAGATTTGAAATAGAGGATGAATCTATAGTAGAAATAACTCCTGATGAGGAATCATTCGGATTCTATGTAAAGGGTCTTGCAGAGGGTACTACCACTATCAAGGTCATTGACGGTGAGTATTACTCTGAAATCGTAGAGGTTACCGTTGTACCGTATGTAACAACAACCACGATTGCAACCACCACCACTATCGTTGGTACACATACTGGCGAAGCTGCTGACGGAACAACAGTCAACCTGACCACAGCAAACA
>JAZNOB010000246.1:0-18315 GCA_045580565.1 Ruminococcus sp. | reverse complement strand
TAATCGAGTGTATGCAGGAATGTGAAGATGAAGTCATTTCAGATGTTGATTCCCATAACAGCGAAAACGACTGATGCAATTTGCATCAGTCGTTTTATAGTTATAATTTACTTGATCAGACTCTTACCAGTCATTTCCTCCGGCTGAGGCAGACCCAGCAGCTGGAGCATTGTAGGAGCGATATCAGCCAGAACGCCGCCTTCTCTCAGCTCGCAGTCCTCGCCTACTACTACAAACGGAACAGGATTTGTTGTGTGCGCTGTGAATGCTGCACCATCCGGCTCGTACATCTTATCTGCATTGCCGTGGTCAGCTGTGATAAGCGCAACGCCGCCCTTTGCAAGGATAGCGTCAACCATTCTGCCAACGCAGGTGTCAACAGCCTCAACAGCAGCCTTTGCAGCATCGAAAATACCTGTGTGACCTACCATATCGCAGTTAGCGTAGTTCAGGATGATAACATCATACTTGTCGCTTTCAATAGCCTTTACAACAGCGTCAGTTACTTCGTATGCGCTCATCTCAGGCTTCAGGTCGAATGTAGGAACATCCGGGCTCTGGATAAGGATTCTGTCCTCACCCTCAAATGTTGTCTCCTCACCGCCATTGAAGAAGAATGTAACGTGTGCATACTTCTGTGTTTCAGCAATACGGAGCTGTGTCTTGCCGCTCTTGCTGAGATATTCGCCCAGAGTCATTGTCAGTTCTTCCGGCGGATATGCAACGGATACATTAGGCATTGAAGCGTCATACTGTGCCATACATACGAAATGTACCGGGAAATAGCCGTTTCTGCGCTCAAAGCCTGCAAACTCAGGATCTACGAAGCAGCGTGTGATCTGTCTTGCACGGTCAGGACGGAAGTTGAAGAATACAACGCTGTCATTCTCCTTGATAGTGCCTTCTGCGTCAACAACTGTAGGCAGCATGAATTCGTCTGTAACACCGTTTGCGTAGGAATCCTCAATAGCCTTTACAGGGCAGGAGCCTTCAACACCTTCGCCGTATACGAGAGCTGCATATGCCTTTTCAACACGATCCCATGCGTTATCTCTGTCCATTGCATAGTAACGTCCGGAGATAGTTGCAACCTTGCCTGTGCCGATTTTTTCAAGCTTCTGGCAAGCTTCCTTCATGAAGTCAGCAGCAGAGGACGGAGGAACGTCACGTCCGTCAAGGAATGCGTGAACGTAAACCTTTTCGAGACCGTTCTGCTTTGCCATTTCCAGCAGACCATAGAGGTGCTCCATGTGGCTGTGAACGCCGCCGGGAGACAGCAGACCCATCAGGTGGAGTGCGCTGTCATTCTTCTTGCAGTTTTCAATTGCAGCAGTCAGTGCAGGATTCTTGAAGAATACGCCGTCCTTGATGTCCTTGGTGATCTTTACCAGCATCTGGTAAACGATTCTGCCTGCGCCGATGTTTGTGTGACCAACCTCAGAGTTGCCCATCTGACCGTCCGGCAGACCTACGTCGAGACCAGAAGCGCCGATCAGTGTGTTGGGACCCTGAAAGTACTTGTCAAGGTTCGGCTTGTTTGCAGCTGTGATGGCATTGCCGTAATCCTCAGGATTATAGCCGTAGCCGTCCATAATGATAAGAGCGATTGGCTTTTTGCTCATAATATTACATCCTTTCAAACTTTCAAAAACGGGCGGTTATTCGCCGCCCGCTTATGTTTTTATTTATTCAGATAAAGCTTACTTGGAAGCCTCTGCCAGCAGAACGCCGAACTTCTCAGCAACCAGAGATGCACCGCCGATAAGACCGCCGTCGATGTTCTCCTTAGCCAGCAGCTCTGCACAGTTGTTCTCATTCATAGAACCGCCGTACTGGATCGTCATGCCGTCAGCAGCTTCCTGACCGAACATACCAGCAACAGTCTTACGGATGAATGCACAAACCTCTTCAGCCTGTTCAGCTGTAGCAGTCTTGCCTGTACCGATAGCCCATACCGGCTCGTATGCGATAACTACGTTCTTTACGCACTTAGCGCAAGCCTTGGACAGAGCAACCTTAACCTGCTTAGCAACGATCTCTTCTGTGATGCCCAGTTCTCTTTCTTCAAGAGTTTCACCAACGCAGAGGATAGCTGTCATGCCTGCTTCCAGAGCAGCCATTGTTCTCTTGCATACTGTTTCGTCAGTTTCGCCGAAGTACTGTCTTCTCTCGGAGTGACCGATGATAACATACTTAACGCCCATTTCAGTCAGCATATCAGCGGAAATTTCGCCTGTGAATGCGCCGCTCTTCTCGAAGTGTACGTTCTCAGCACCAACCTCGATATTTGTGCCTTCTGTAAGGCGGAGAGCTGTTTCCAGATTTGTGAAAGGTACGCAGATAACTACGCCGCAGGTCTTGTCAGCTGCGATAGGCTTCAGAGCCTCGATCAGCTCAGCAGCTTCCTTGCGGTTCTTATTCATCTTCCAGTTGCCGGCAATAATAGCCTTTCTCAGTGCCTTGTTCATGGTTATATTCTCCTTTTATATAATTGTTATAGGTACACAATTCGGAGAACAACCCTGCTCTCCGAACTGCTGTATTGTGATCTTACTTGTTAGCGATTACGTCAACGCCCGGAAGAACCTTGCCTTCCAGATATTCCAGAGATGCGCCGCCGCCTGTAGAGATGTGGCTCATCTTATCAGCAAAGCCGAGCTGCATAACAGCTGCTGCGGAGTCGCCGCCGCCGATGATAGTTGTAGCGTCTGTTTCAGCAAGAGCCTTAGCAACAGCGATAGTACCCTTTGCAAGGATCGGGTTCTCGAATACACCCATCGGGCCGTTCCATACTACAGTCTTAGCAGACTTTACAGCCTCTGCGAACAGAGCCTGTGTTTCTGTACCGATATCCAGACCCATCTTGTCAGCCGGAATCTCGCAGGACTTGCAGATCTCGATCTCGATCTCAGCGTCGATCGGATTCGGGAAATCAGCTGTGATAGCTGTATCAACAGGAAGCAGGATCTTCTTGCCCAGAGACTCAGCCTTAGCCAGCATTTCCTTGCAGTAGTCGATCTTTTCGTCATCTACGAGAGATGTACCGATAGAGCCGCCGTTAGCCTTGATGAATGTGTAAGCCATACCGCCGCCGATGATCAGTGTATCGCACTTTTCCAGAAGGTTGGAGATAACATTCAGCTTGTCAGCAACCTTAGCGCCGCCGAGGATAGCTACGAAAGGTCTTTCCGGAACCTCTACAGCATTACCGAGGTACTGGATTTCCTTCTGCATCAGGTAGCCTACAGCTGTTGTATCAACAAACTTTGTAACACCTGCTGTGGAAGCGTGTGCTCTGTGAGCAGAACCGAAAGCGTCCATTACGAATACGTCAGCGATAGAAGCCAGCTCCTTGGAGAACTCCTCGCCGTTCTTTGTTTCCTCTGCACCACGGAATCTTGTGTTTTCCAGAACGATGATCTCGCCGTCGTTCATAGCGTCAACAGCAGCCTTTACTGTATCGTCAACCACTACGTCAGAAGCTACGAAAGAAACCTTTGTATCAACCAGTTCAGCCAGTCTTTCAGCTGCAGCCTTCAGGGAGAACTTAGCCTCCGGACCATTCTTCGGCTTGCCCAGATGTGAGCAAAGGATAACCTTACCGCCGTCAGCAACCAGCTTCTTGATTGTAGGCAGAGCAGCCTGGATTCTGTTATCGTTAGTGATAACGCCGTCCTTCATAGGAACGTTGAAGTCAACTCTTACGAGAACCTTCTTGCCCTTTACGTTAATATCTTCTACTGTAACCTTGTTTAAACCTGCCATTTGATTTGACATCCTTTCATGTTAAAATACAAGTATTTACGGTGCACCCGCACCAAACATATATATTGTACACCATTTCACCCGATTTTGCAAGGGCTTATCCGATTTTTTTGAAAAGTTGAAAAAGAATTTGTTCCGGCTACATCTTATATTTTTAGATAATTCATACAAACAGATGTCCTCAGAATGTTATGAAAACAAAACAGCTGCTGCAGAACATCGTCCGCAGCAGCTGACTTCAGCGCTTATCTGTATGCTACAACAAATCCGCCCATATTATCACCGGATATGTTATATTCCTGACAGCCAGGAATATTTATCACTGTGCTTCCTGATTCTGCAAGCTCTGCATAGAATACAGTCCACAAGCCCGCATCAGTTTCAATCTTCAGCGGCGAGGTTGCCGGATATGACTTCAGCGTCTCAACGTATTCCTCAAGGCACAGATCATACTCATACATATACTGTGAATGAGGTGCACCTGCATAGTGGAAGGTGTAGGATCTTGGATTTACTCCTGTATAATCGATCTTGCCCTCCGGATAGCGCAGAACAAAACCGTACTTGTGAGCATTCTCACTTATCCAGCTGTAGTCGCCGCTTGCAACATAGAAGCTGTCCATTCCGTCATCAGGTGTGATGCCCAGATCAAAGGAACGTCCGGTGTGATAGTCTGAATATCCGCCGGCAAAGATCGAGCTGCCGTTTGAATAGCGTGTATCCTGATCCTGCTTGCTCCTGTAGCCGCTTTCCAGCTGAATATCATCATTTCCATAAAGCGTATTGAATTCAGACAGCATCTGGTTCAGATATGTAACAGCTGTCTCGTCAAGCTGGATCATGGGATCCTTTACGCCATAGCTGGAATTAGCCTTCTCTGCTGCATTCACAAGAACAGTGTCGTTCATAGGAAATGTATATACGTGCTCTGCGTTTACGACGGCAAGTGCTCCCTTGTGCATATCATCAGCAGTAAGAGTCATGGAAACTGCGCTCTGGGACTGTGCCAGTCCTGTATCAGCTACTCCCTGACCGGTGGGAGATTCTGTGCCCGAAACATCTGTAGTCGCTTCTGTGTCAGATGCAGTCGGCTCGTCATTATTGCATGATGAGCACACACACTTCACACAGCTGCAGCTGCATGAGAAGAAAAGTACAAGAACTACTATCACAATGCCAAGAGCTATTGCAATGCGGTCATAACGCACACGGCGTTTTTTTGCACCTGTACGGGGCGCATTCTGCCTTGGCTGCTGTCTGTTATCATACTGCTGTTCCATATTAAAAATCCTTTCCTGAAAAACTGAGATTACATATATATTCATTGTACCACATTTCCGCCCATTTGTAAAGAGCCTTATAATGAACCGTCATATTCAACAATCCCCTAAAGGTACGCACTTAACGCAGATGCGCACTTTTCACAACAGCATGGGAAAGTGCGGAAATAATCAGGCATACTCTGAAAAAATTTACATTTCCCTCTTGACAGAAGACGCAGGCTATGATATAATAATAAAACCGCGTGTACTGGGTTCTCAAAGAGCTTTGCTCACCCATATGCAGCGAGTTTTTATGAAAAGGCAGGTGCCAAGTATATGTACGCAGTAATTGAAACAGGCGGCAAGCAGTATCAGGTTAAGGCTGGCGATACTCTGTTCATCGAAAAGCTGAACGTTGAGGCTGACAGCACAGTAACTTTTGATAAGGTTGTTGCAGTAAGCACAGATGCAGGTCTGTCCGTAGGTACACCTTACGTTGCAGGTGCAACTGTATCCGCAAAGGTTCTGAAGAACGGTAAGGCTAAGAAGATCACTGTTATGACTTACAAGCCGAAGAAGGGCGAGAAGAAGAAGCAGGGTCACAGACAGCCGTACACTCAGGTACAGATCGAAGCTATCAACGCATAATGATCCGTATCAATTTCTATCAGCATGATCAGCAGCTATGCGGCTGCTCTGTATCAGGTCACGCAGGTTATGCTGATCCTGGGCAGGACGTTGTATGTGCAGGGGTCTCTACCGCTGTTCAGATGACCGCAAATATGCTGACAGAAATATTCAAGATTCCCGCTGAAATAAGCGTGGAGGACAACCGTATCGGTATCAGGCTTCCTGACAGTCTTTCCGATGAAGGCATAAAGGTCATGGAGGGCTTTGAATTGCAGATACAGCTGCTGAAGGAAGAATTTCCGAGGTTTATCCAAATAAAGCACACGGAGGTGTAACATATCATGCTGAAGATCAGTATTCAGTTCTTTGCTCATAAGAAGGGTTCTGGTTCTACAAAGAACGGCCGTGATTCCGAGTCCAAGAGACTGGGTGTCAAGAGAGCAGATGGTCAGTTCGTTAAGGCTGGCAACATTCTGGTTCGCCAGAGAGGCACACACATTCATCCGGGCAACGGTGTTGGCATCGGTTCTGATGATACACTGTTCGCAATGGTTGACGGTACAGTTAAGTTCGAGCGTCTGGGCCGTGACCGCAAGAAGGTTAGCGTATACGCTGCTGAATAATTGCGATTCCAATGAATCTTATGAAATCCCGAGCTCATGCTTGGGATTTTCTTTTCATCATACAAACCGCAGATGCACATTCGTGTATCCCTACGAGAGGTAATTTTCCATGTTTGTAGATAAGGCAAAAATCAAAATAAAGGCTGGAAACGGCGGCGACGGCGCAGTTTCCTTTCACCGTGAAAAATACGTTGCAGCAGGCGGACCTGACGGCGGCGACGGCGGCAAAGGCGGCGACATCGTGTTTCAGGTGGACGACAACTTCTCCACTCTCATCGACTTCCGCTATAAGAGAAAATATGTTGCGAAAAACGGCGATCCCGGCGGTGCCAAGAACTGCACCGGCAAGAGTGCGCCTGATCTGGTTATCAAGGTTCCGAGAGGCACTGTTATAAGAAATGCTGTTACCGGCAGAATCATGGCTGACCTTTCCACTGATGAGCCGCAGATACTTGCAAAGGGCGGCAGAGGAGGAAAGGGCAATATCCATTTTGCAACCTCCACAAGACAGATCCCTCGTTTCGCAAAGCCCGGCTTCCCCGGTGAGGAATTCGAGGTTACACTTGAACTGAAGCTGCTGGCTGACGTTGGTCTGGTAGGTTACCCGAATGTCGGCAAGTCAACTCTTATTTCCGTTGTAAGCGCAGCTAAACCGAAGATCGCAAACTACCACTTCACCACACTCACACCTGTACTGGGCGTTGTACGCCTTGGTGAGGAAAAGTCATTCGTTATGGCAGATATTCCCGGTCTTATCGAAGGCGCAAGTGACGGTATCGGTCTGGGTCATGAGTTCCTGCGCCATGTTGAACGATGCAGACTTATCATCCACGTGGTTGACGTTTCTGGTATCGAGGGACGTGACCCTATTGAGGATTATGAGAAGATACAGCAGGAGCTGGTACGCTTCAGCGAAGACTTAGCAGAGCGCCCGCAGATAGTTGCTGCGAACAAGTGCGATATGGCATCACCGGAGCAGATCGCCGCATTCCGTGAATATATAGAGGCGAAGGGTCTCCAGTTCTTTGAAATCTCAGCAGCTACAACTCAAGGTGCTTCCGAGCTTGTACAGGCTGCCGGCTATATGCTCGCTGAGCTGCCGCCTATTCTTCAGTATGAGCCTGAGCCTATCACTGAGGAAGAGCTGATGTCCGCTGAGACCTACGGCAAGTTTGAGATCGAAATTGAGGATGGCATTTTCTATGTTGACGCAAAGTGGCTTGAACCTATTATGCGTACTGTCAATATGGACGACTACTCATCCCTCCAGTACTTCCAGAGAGTTCTCCGCAGCAGCGGCATTATCGACGCTCTTGAGGAAAAGGGTATTGATGAGGGCGATACTGTAAATATCCTCGGATTCGAGTTTGACTTTGTATCTTAAAGAGAAAGGACAGATTTCTCTATGAATTCTCCCCTTACTTCCTCGGAAGCCAAGCAGTACAGTCCCCTTGCACTGGCATTTCTCGGCGACAGCGTGTATGAGATAATGATGCGTGACTGTATACTGAGATGCGCAAATATGCCGGCTGCACAGCTTCATTCACTGAAGATCAAAAAGGTATGTGCCGCTTATCAGGCAAAGGCTATCGACCTTTTGCTTCCCTGTCTCACTGAGGAAGAAACTACTATTTATAAAAGAGGCCGCAACGCTACGGGCAATTCAGTTCCCAAAAACGGTAACGCTGCGGATTATCATAAAGCAACCGGTCTGGAGGCTCTGTTCGGGTTTATCCACCTGACAGGCAACGAGGAAAGGCTGCATGAGCTGTTTGATATGATATGTCAGGCAGACGACGAGCTTACGATTAAGGAGTGAAAGTAAATGTCAGGACATTCAAAATGGAACAATATCAAGAGACGTAAGGAAGCGACAGACGCTGTAAAGGCTAAGATCTTTACAAAAATCGGCAGAGAGATCACCGTCTGCGTTAAGGAAGGCGGCGCAGATCCCGCAAGCAACACAAAGCTTCGTGACCTTATCGCAAAGGCTAAGCAGAACAATGTTCCCAATGACAACATCGAGCGAGTTATCAAGAAGGCTGCCGGCGACGGCGACAAGAATAATTACGAGAATAACGTATATGAGGGATATGGCCCCGGCGGCGTTGCTGTAATCGTTGACTGTCTTACAGACAACAAGAATCGTACTGCTGCGGATGTTCGCCACTACTTTGACAAGTACGGCGGAAATCTGGGTACTACTGGCTGCGTATCCTTTATGTTTACTGAAAAGGGTATCGTAGTTATCGAGAACACTGGTCTTGATGAAGATCAGGTCATGGAGGACTGCTTTGAATTTGAAGCAGACGACCTTTCCGTTGAGGAAGATGTTATTGAAGTTGTATGCGCACCTTCTGTACTGTCCGGTCTACGTGAAGGTCTGGTATCAAAGGGCTATAATGTTATCTCAGCTGAGGCTGATATGATTCCGGCAACATATACTACTCTTACAGACGAGGAGCAGATCAAGAAGATGAATCTTCTTCTCGAACACCTCGAAGATAATGACGACGTTCAGAACGTTTACCATAACTGGAATATGCCGGAAGAGGAATAAGTATATTAAATAAGATTGCTCCGCTGAAAGGCTCACCTTACTAAGGGGAGCTGGCACTGCGAAGCAGTGACTGAGGGGATTGTACCCAGTGAGGAAAACCATAATTTAAAGACTGCTTTCCTCCTTGCAATCCCCTTCCGACTTCGCTTTGCTCAGCCACCTCCCCTTACTAAGGGGAGGCTTTTACGGTCACTTGACTATATTTTATAAAATCAGAAACACAATGAGAAAAAAAGAAAGGAAGTACAATGCAGTTTAACGAAATGAACCTATCTGCCGAGCTTCTTGAAGCCGTGGAGAGAATAGGTTTCTCAGAAATGACAGAAATACAGGAAAAAGCCATTCCGCCGCTGCTTGAGGGTCGGGATGTTATCGGTAAATCAAATACAGGCACCGGCAAGACTGCCGCATTCAGCCTGCCTATTATAGAGAAAATAACAGAGGAAACAAGGCACTATGTAAACGCTCTTATCCTCTGTCCTACAAGAGAGCTTGCTATGCAGGCTTGTGAGGAGATCGGCAAGTTCTCCAAGTTCAAGAAATGCGTAAAGCCCGTTGCAGTTTACGGCGGAGCAAGCATGGAGCGTCAGATATACGCTCTCAAAAATGGCGCAAATATCGTTATCGGCACGCCGGGCAGAGTTCTCGATCATCTGCGCAGAAGAACTCTCAAGCTTCATAACCTCAGCACTATCGTACTTGACGAAGCAGACGAAATGCTCAACATGGGATTCCGTGAGGATATCGAAGCCGTTCTGGCTGAGATTCCGGAGGAAAGACAGACTGTTCTCTTCTCCGCAACAATGCCGCCGGCAATTCTCCAGATCACAAAGCAGTATCAGACAGATCCGGTAATGGTTCAGATACAGAGCGCAGCTAAGACTGTGGATTCAATCGAACAGTTCTATGTTTCCGTTCCTATGGGAAGAAAGACCGACGCTCTCCATCTGCTGCTGACAGACAAGAAGCCTGCGTCTACTATGATTTTCTGCAATACAAAGAAGATGGTTGACGAGCTTACAGAGGCTCTCATTACAAGAGGCTTCCCTGCAATCGGTCTCCACGGCGATATGAAACAGGCTCAGCGCACACAGGTCATGAACAGCGTGAAGTCCGGCAGAAGTACTATTCTCATTGCAACAGATGTTGCTGCCCGTGGTATTGACGTAAAGGGCATTGATATGGTGTTCAACTACGATCTTCCGCAGGATCATGAGTACTACATTCACCGTATCGGTCGTACAGGCCGTGCAGGAAAGACAGGTACTGCATACAGCATTGTAAGCGGCAGAAAGCAGGAATATGAGCTGCGTGATATTTCCAGATACACAAAGGCTCAGATAACAGAGACTGCTGTTCCGACAGCAAGCGTAATCAAGGAAAATGCTATAGCTTCACTGAAGGAAGAGATCATGGACAGCTGTGCTATGGAGATTTCCGAGGATGCAAGAAAGCTCGCACAGAGCCTTATGGAGACAGGCATTTCTGCGGAGGATATTCTCAGCGCAATTCTCAATAAGCGTGTAGCAGATACTATGAAAACACTTCCTCTGTTCGATATCCCTCGTCCTATCTCAAGAAAGAAGAACGGCAGGCAGGAAACACGCAATACTGTACGTGTGCACATCAACATCGGACGCAAGGAGCGTATTGCTCCCAACTTTATTCTTGGTGCGCTGGTTGACGCTACAGGTCTGCCGGGAAGTGATTTCGGCAAGATCGACATCTATGACAAGTTCACCACAGTTGAAGTGCCTAAGGAAGAGGCTGACTTCATTCTGGAGTCTATGCAGCAGGAGAAGATTAACGGCTACAAGGTTTCTGTGAAGATACACGAGGAGCGTGGCGGAAAGGAAGAGCGTTTCTCCGGCGGCGACAGACAGCGCAGTCACCGTGATTCCGGACGTGACAGAGGACATGACCGCAGAGGCAGCGGCAAGAGCTTCGACAGAAGAGGTCACGGCGGTCACGATAAGAGACATTCCTCAGGCGGTTTCAACAGAAAGAAGCGTAAAGGTTGATAATAGAAATAGAAAAGGTCTTTGGAGTTATATTGCTCCAAAGACCTTGTTTTATTATCTGAAACTATCCGATGTCCCATAAACAATAGCACGTATCTTCCTGATAACATCACTGACGCCTGCACCGCAGTTCTGGATGAGATACACGATAGAAAGCTTCAGCTCCGGACATACGGTCATATAAGTACCCGTCCAGCCATCCCAGCCAAATTCTCCGGCAGGAGCATTTGTCACGAAAGCATTCGGCTCAGTAAGCACACGCATGAGATTGCCATAGCTGTGACCTATGAGAGAATCCCACTGAACGCTCGCCTGCTGCTCCTGTGTAAGCTGAGGTGACTGCATATATCTCCATGTGCGCTCACCCATAAGACGCACGCCCTTTTCCGGATGCACACCGCCGTTTGCAAGGACATTCGCAAATGCTGCATAGTCGCTGAGCGTTGATACAAGTCCAGCACCGCCGGAAATAAACGCCGGCTTTGTCAGGTAATCATTCATGCCAAGATGCGGGTCTGGCTCTACTCTTATGCCGCCGTTTTCGTTATCCCATGTGTAAAGCTGTGCGAAACGGTCACGCTTTTCCTCTGGTACCCAGAAGCCAGTATCATTCATACCAAGAGGATCAAAGATATTCTTTCTGAGGTACTCGTCAAAGGGCATATCAGCAGCCTTCTCTATAATTCCGCCCAGAATATCAGCAGAAGCACCATACGCCCACTGGGCACCAGGCTGGAACATCAGCGGAACACTGCCCATCATACGGCAGAATTCCATAGTACTCACAGGTCTGTCAGTACCGAGACGTTCGTTTATCTCATCGTATATCTTAGCAGCGCATTTCTGGGATTCATTCCAAATATCAGGATAAGGTATACCCGATGTCATATTCAGCAGATCCTTTAAAAGAATATCACGCTCTGCCGGAACGAGCTGATCTCCCTGTGCAACCATCATATTCGAAAATTCAGGTATGTACCAGCACAGCGGATCGGTCAGGTCGAGCCTTCCTCTCTCCCACAGCTGCATCACAGCCGCAGCTGTTACGGGCTTTGTCATGGAGAACATTCTGAAAAGGGCATCTCTTTTCATTGAAATTCCTTTTTCGCAGTCAGCTTTTCCCACCGCCGCTTCAAATAAAGGCTTTCCCGCACAGTACACGCCAACGCACGCACCTGCAAGCTTTTTATCAGCGATCCCCCGCTCAATAGCCTCAATAACATCCGTTCTCATGCGGATCATTCTCTTTTCCTGCATATTCATTCTCCTCAGAATAATATAAAAAAATTCGGGCTGAACAATGATACCATGTTCTACCCGAATTGTCCACTGGTGAGACATGAGGGATTTGAACCCTCGACCCTACGCTTAAAAGGCGTATGCTCTACCGACTGAGCTAATGTCTCATGCAACTTTTTTATTATACCAGATATATCGCAGATTGTCAAGCCTTTTTGCGAACTTTTTCTGGTATTTAAAATTCGCCTCATGATCAAAACCATTGTCACACAGGCTATTTTCCGCAGGATTGCGCTACTTTATGCGCATCAGAAAAAAATCTCATTTTTTTTGAAAAAACGCTTGACAAAGGCTTCCGTTTATGATATAATATATCATGTTGTGAGAAACAATGTGCCTGTAGCTCAGCTGGATAGAGTGACTGGCTACGAACCAGTAGGTCGGGGGTCCGAATCCCTCCAGGCACGCCAGAAAAGTCCCATACTAACGTATGGGACTTTTCGTTTAATATGAGAATTACATACGTATTTATAAAAAAAGCGTCCTTCCTCAGATGAGAAAGAACGCTGGTGCCGGTGGTGGGACTCGAACCCACACGTAGTCACCTACAACGGATTTTGAGTCCGTCTCGTCTGCCATTCCGACACACCGGCAAGTGACCTTGTTAAGTATAGCATATCCGGCTGTATTTGTCAAGTCTCACACCATCTATTTTTACGGAGGTTTTTATGGAGCTGTATCTTAACGCAAATAGCTGGGGCATGATGTTCGGTGTGCCGACAGCTGTAGTTGACCAGTATCTGAAGCTCGCAACGCCATCCCAGCTGAAGGTGCTGCTGTATCTGCTTAGATACCAGTGTACTGAAATAAATACAGAGCAGATCGCACGTCAGCTCTCCATGAACGAGGAACTTATCGAGGAGGCTGTACTGTTCTGGGAACAGACGGAGATTTTCACATCACACGAAAGATCTGCACCTGCAGAAGATCAAGCCGCAAGTACAGCTAAGGCGGAATCCATCCCCCAGACTCCTGCTGCACCTCAGACTGTAGCTGTTGTCCAGCGTTCAAGCAGTGAGGTGACTCTCACTCCAAGCGAGATCGCAGGCGAACTGAAACACAGCGAGGGTCTTATGGATCTTTTCCGTATGGCTGAACAGCTTACCGGTGAACCTCTTACTCATATGCAGCAGCGTTCCCTCCTGTGGCAGTATCAGTACCTTTCTGTGCCAAGTGATATTATCCTCACTGTAATGTCATATTGCCGCACCATAAACAAACCCGCTATAAGCTACTCGGAAAAGATGCTCATTTCATGGTGGAACAAGGGGCTGTGCACCCTCCAGCAGATAAATGAGGAAATCGTAAAGGACCAGACCAAACGCAGCTACTATGGATTTATGATGCGTACTCTGGATATGAAGCGTCCGCCTACTACCAAGCAAAAGGAATTCTTCGACAGATGGCAGACTCTGGGACTGCCCGATGAGCTTATGCGTTATGCTTATGAAAAAACCTACGAGCAGACAGGAAAACTGTCGCTTGAATATATGGAGACTATCATAATGAACTGGTCATCTGCCGGATATAAGACACGTGAGGATGTTGACACCTACGACAAGCTCACTGAAAAGAGCGACGCTATCAAAAGCAAAACCTCATCCCGTAAGAAAAAGAAGGATATACCGGAAAGTCCTATGGCTGACGCTTACCGTTCTCTTGTATATAACATTGACGAATAACACTCATACAGAAAGGAGATATCCATATGAAACCGGAGCTTCTGGAAAAGGCACGTGCTGAAATAAGCGCACGCAGAAACCGTGCTCATACACGAAACGACGAACGCTTTGCTGAGATAAATACACGTATACCTGAGGTTGCTGAGATAAACCGTCAGCTGTTCCAGACAAGCCGTAAACTCATGCAGATAATTCAGAACGGAGAGGATACCGAAAGACGTATCGAAGCCCTCCGGCACCAGAACCAGCAGGCTCAGCTTATGGTACGCAGTCTGCTGAAGGCTAATGGTTATCCTGAGGATTATCTGGATATGAAATACTCCTGCCCTGTATGCAGTGACACCGGAATTTCAGGCGGAAGGTACTGTGACTGTCTTACGTCTCTTGCGGCAAAGCTTGCGGCTGATGAGCTGAATCAGAACGCTCAGGTAAAGCTGTGCAGCTTCGATACATTTGACCTGTCTTATTACAAGGGTCACAAAACTGAAAACGGCGCAGACTGCTACAGAGCTATGGAGATGATATTCAGCTTCTGCAAGGAATACGCAGCGCATTTTTCCAAGGAGTCTCCGAGCATTCTCATGTTCGGAGGAACAGGACTCGGCAAGACTCATCTGTCTCTCTCCATTGCCTCAGCTGTGCTTGAAAAAGGCTTCAGCGTACTCTACGACTCTGTTATAAACTTCCTGAGACAGATAGAAAACGAGCACTTCGGACGTGACCAGTCCGGCAGCGATACTCTGTCAATGCTGCTGGAATGCGACCTGCTTATCCTTGACGATCTGGGCACTGAGTTTGATACGCCCTTCTATCAGTCCACTATCTATAACATTATCAATACCCGTATGAACCGAAGCCTGCCTACCATCATCAGCACCAACATGGATTGGAGCGGCATCTCCCACAAGTATGAGGAGCGCATAACCTCACGTATTTTCGCCACATATGTGAACCATCACTTTGTAGGCTACGATGTGCGTATTCTTAAAGCCCAGCAGAAGAACGGACGACGCTGATTTGTTGCATCTGCACTTATTCAATATACTTTTTTTGTAGATTATAACATAGCATTTCTCCTTCTTCAAATATTGACATTTTTTTCATAATATGATATAATACGTAGCAGAGGTGCTTATTCTGGTATATTACGGAATGAGCTGCTCAAAATATTATAGGAGGATGTTATAATGGCTGTTGTATCATTAGTATTTGGTATTCTGTCCATCATTCTGGCTTGGTTCGGCTACAGCACTTTTGTAGGTCTGGTACTGGCTATCGTTGGTGTTATTCTTGCTGCTAAGGCTAAGAAGACTCAGCCCTCAGGTATAGCTACTGCTGGTCTGGTACTCTGTATCATCGGCATAGTTCTCTGCGGCATCACAGCTGTTTCCTGCGTGCTCTGCACAGCTTGCGCAGCTGCTTCTGGTCTGATCGCATAATCAAACCAAAACATAACCGATTCAAGTGGGTTGCATCTGCAGCCCATTTGTTTTCTATAAGGAGTTTTATTATGTTCCCTATTTTTGAATTAGGTCCTTTCACGATCGGAATGTACGGCGTATGCTGTACTATCGGCATAGCCCTTGCGATTCTGCTGGCATTCCGGAACTCACGTTTTTCAAGGATATGCTTCGAGGATATGATAATCCTTGCGGCAGTCCTGCTGATCGGTGCATTTGTCGGAGCAAAGCTGCTGTATCTCATAGTCGAAGGTGACAGCATCGCTGAGATGTTCAGGACTCACGGCGTTAACATGGAAACGCTCACCGGTCTGCTGCAAGGCGGATTTGTATTCTACGGCGGATTTATAGGCGGTTTTATTGCGGCTCTCCTGTTCGCCAAGACCCACAAAATCAAGCCCATGCTCATACTCACCATCATTGCGCCAAGCATTCCTCTTGCCCACGCCTTCGGACGTGTAGGATGCTTTATGGCTGGATGCTGCTACGGAATGCCCTCTGAAAAGTTCGGCATTGCCTTTACACAGTCCCTCGGTGCACCAAACGGCATAAAGCTCTTCCCTGTACAGCTTCTTGAGGCAGCTCTGCTGCTCCTCCTTGCAATTGCTATGCAGCTGTATTTCTCCAAAGGCAAGCACCGCCACTGCGCCGTGTATATCTACCTTTTCGTGTATCCCATTATACGAATCATCACCGAAAGATTCAGATACGACGACTCCGAGAGAGGAATATACTTCGGACTTTCCACCTCCACATGGATAAGCCTTGGTCTTATACTCATGGGACTTATAATGCTGGTCATCGACTGGAAGAAGGGGTTCCCAGAACCGGAACTTCCGCCTGAGCCTGTTTATGAGGATGAATCTGATCATGCCGCATAATTTCATACAGCACAAAACAGCCCTGCTTACATCAAGCAGGGCTGTTCTCATTTACTCTTCAGTTGTATTTTCGGTATTCGCTTTATCAGCATTCTCATGTGACTCCTCTGCAGGAGTTTCAGCCTTTGTCTCAGCAGGCTTCACATCCTCAAACGCAGACTCAGGCAGTTTGCCTTCCATCAGCTTCTCAAAGTCGTCACGGTCGATCTTCTCGTGAATGAGGAGATACTTTGCCAGACTGTGCACCTGATCCGCATGAGTCTTCAGAAGCTCGATAGCCTTTGCATAGCCTGTTTCAATAAGACCTCTTACCTCAGCGTCGATATCGGCTGCAACCTTTTCAGAGTAGTCTCTTGAAGAACCGATGTCCTTTCCGAGGAACACCTCATGCTGATCGCTGCCGTATACCATCGGTCCAAGCTTTTCGCTGAAGCCGTATCTTGTGATCATCTTTCTCGCTGTTGCTGTAGCACGTTCAATGTCGTTTGACGCACCAGTAGAAATATCATCAAGGAAAATATACTCAGCTGCACGTCCGCCCATAAGGGTAATAAGCTGCTCCTCCATCTCCTTCTTGGAAACGAAATCCTTGTCAACATCCGGCAGATACATTGTATAGCCGCCAGCCATTCCACGCTGAATGATGGATACCTGATGCACCTTATCATGATGCTCACAGTAGTATGTGCAGACTGCATGACCTGCCTCATGATATGCAGTAAGTTTTCTTGCTTCCTCGGTTTTCTTGTGAGACTTCTTCTCAGGTCCAGCAACCACCTTGATAGTTGCCTCCTCGATCTCATCCATTGTAATAGCCTTCTTATTCTTTCTTGCAGCAAGGAGCGATGCCTCGTTTACAAGATTTTCAAGGTCTGCACCAGTAAATCCGGCTGTAGTTTTTGCAATGGTATTAAGCTCAACGTCTGCTGCAAGAGGCTTATTCTTGGGGTGGACCTTCAGGAGAGCTTCTCTGCCCACAACATCCGAATAGCCGACAACGATCTCTCTGTCAAATCTGCCGGGACGAAGCAGTGCCGGATCAAGAATATCACGGCGGTTTGTAGCTGCAATAACGATAACATTATCCTTGCCTGTAAAGCCGTCCATTTCAACAAGCAGCTGGTTGAGAGTCTGCTCACGCTCGTCATGACCGCCGCCGAGACCTGCACCTCTGTGTCTGCCGACAGCGTCGATCTCGTCGATAAAGATAATAGCCGGACTGTTCTTCTTAGCCTGTTCAAAGAGGTCACGTACTCTTGACGCACCAACACCTACGAACATTTCTACAAAGTCAGAGCCGGATATTGAGAAAAACGGACAGCCTGCCTCGCCTGCAACAGCTCTTGCAAGGAGCGTCTTACCTGTACCAGGAGGTCCCATAAGAAGTACACCGTGAGGGATTTTTGCTCCGAGCTTCGTGAAGAACGAGGGATTGCGGAGAAACTCTACGATCTCCTCAAGCTCTGCCTTCTCTTCGTCGGCACCTGCAACGTCCTTGAAATACACCTTAGCCTTATCCGCCGTGATAAGCTTCGCCTTGGCACGTCCAACAGCACCCATCTTGGAGCCCGGACCTCCGGAAGCCTGCTTTGCAAAGTATACCCAAATCGCCACAAGCGCGATGATAACAAGAATATAAGGGATGAAGGAAACCCACACGGGGATCTCGGTGGGAGCGGGGAAATCGTAAGATTCGATAATCCCCTTCTCGTGTTGTTCGAGCACAAGCTCGCCTACGTCTTCTCTGAACATTTCAAGACTGCGGAGCTTATACTCAACAATCTTTTCAGCTTCCTTACCGTTTTCATTATGATAAAGCACAAGCTCAAGATTATTTGATGCATTAACCTCAAAGCGCTTTACCTGTTCGTTTTCGAAATAACTGCAGATATCGCTGTATGTCACATCTTCGGAGGGGATAAGATCCCAGACCGACATCGTAGCAACGATGATAAGCGCAAAAAAGATGATATAGATAACTGCATTTTTTAGGCTTTTTTTCATTTAATGTCTGACCGTTTCCTTTCGGGGGATAGATGTAATTTGAATTTTGCTTTAAGACTCATATACCTCGCGCTTCAGCACGCCTACAAAGGGGAGCGCTCTGTACTGTTCGTCATAGTCAAGTCCGT
>JAZNOB010000245.1:0-3138 GCA_045580565.1 Ruminococcus sp. | reverse complement strand
GTTCATACCGCATACTCTGCAAGGAATACGGTGCAGCAGCTCTCGTCAGTGAGATGGTATCGGCAAAGGGTCTTTGCTACGGTGACCCTAAAACCAACCAGCTCTGCACCATCCTCGAAAAAGAACGACCCATGGGACTGCAGTTATTCGGCAGCGAGCCTGACTTTATGGCTAAGGCTGTCACACTGGTGCAGCCCTTTGAGCCTGACTGGATAGATATAAATATGGGCTGCCCTGTCCCGAAGGTCATCGGCACAGGCTCAGGCTCTGCTCTCATGAAAAATACCGAACTTGCCGCAAAAGTCACTGAAGCCGCTGTTAAGGCGTCAAGCATTCCTGTTACAGTAAAATTCCGCATGGGCTGGGATGAAAACTCCATAAATGCCGTGGATTTTGCACAGGCTATGGAATCCGCAGGAGCATCCGCTATCGCCATACACGGTCGCACACGCACTCAGATGTACAGCGGAAAGGCTGACTGGGAGATCATCCGCAAGGTGAAAGAAGCTGTATC
The DNA here is from genome assembly GCA_045580565.1 of Ruminococcus sp. GTDB lineage: Bacteria > Bacillota > Clostridia > Oscillospirales > Ruminococcaceae > Ruminococcus_C. Next base: position 2,624 of record JAZNOB010000245.1, on the reverse strand, counting down.
CATTCCCGTAATCGGAAACGGCGACGTGACCGACTTTGCGTCATGCAAAAAAATGTACGACGAAACAGGCTGCGACCTTGTTATGATAGGCAGAGGCAGCTACGGTAATCCCTTTGTATTCCGTGAGATCCACTCGATGATGCAGGGTCTGCCCTATACGCCGCCCACTCTTGAGGAGCGCATGGAAACCATGCTCTACCATATCCGTCTTATCCTGAAGCACAGCTTCGGCAAGCCGCCGGAGGTTGCAATACGTGACGCACGTAAGCACGCTGCATGGTATATGTCCGGCTGCTATGGCGCAGCTTCATTCCGTGCAAGATGCTATCAGCTTTCCTCATACGACGAGGCTCAGCGTATTGCTGAGGAATTTCTGAAGCTTCAGACTGAATACAAGGATTCAAAATAAGGTGACTCATATGAATATTGGAAAAGGTATACTGATTCTTCTGGAGATAGTTCTCCTGGCGGCATTTGTGAACGCATTTTTTCTGAATGTATCAAACATCGGTAATATTACAGGCACTGTTGCTGCATTAGTACTGCTGGGTATAACTATATTCTGGAAGCAGTTTTCTTCATTTATCGGAAGCCTATGGCAGCACACCTCAGGAAAAATATCCCTGTGTATTATTTCACTGCTTCTCGCTGCCGGAATATGCCTTGCAGGCTTTCTCACGATCAGGATGGCTGCTCATATAAACAATCCGCCAGAAACGCCCTGCACCGCTGTAGTGCTGGGCTGCAAGGTCAAGGGTACTGAACCCAGCCTTATGCTCAAACGCCGTCTGGAGGCGGCTCAGAGCTATCTGGAGGCAAATCCGGAGACAATGTGCATTGTATCCGGCGGACAAGGCGCAGGAGAGGATATTACTGAGGCTGAGGCAATGAAGCGTTACCTCACCGGCAGCGGCATCGACAGCAGCCGCATTATCCTTGAGGACAGCTCGGTCAACACCCGTGAGAATATTGAGTTTTCAAAGGCTGTGCTGGAAGAAAACGGTCTTGGAGAGGATATTGTTATCATAACCGACGGCTTCCATCAGTATCGTGCAAGTCTTATCGCTGAGAAGATTGGGCTTGAAGCGTATTCTGTGAGCTGTTACACCAGACCTGAGCTTGTACCGGCGTATTGGGTGCGTGAATGGTTCGCTCTGGTAAAAGAGATATTTCTTGCGTAATATTACGGCTGCCTGATCAATATCGGGCAGCCTTTTTGGTTTTGTGTCAATTAAATTGTTGTTTAGCGCTCTATTACGGTAAACGCCATAAGCCTCCCTTGTTAAAGGGAGGGGCACCCGAAGGGCGTGCAGAGCTGACCGCAGCTTGCTGCGGTGGAGGGATTGCTCAGTGATTGACAAACTGAAATTTCAGCTTTTCGCTTCGAAAACCAATCCCTCAGTCAGCTTCGCTGACAGCTCCCTTTCTCAAAGGGAGCCTTTGGACGGTGCGCTTTGCACTTTTAATCGCACGCACGACTTTAACGCCCCTTGAGGGGCATTCACGTGCACTCACCGGACGTAGTAACTCAAATGGGGTGGACTGCGGTGAAGCTCACCGAACATCCTTGGTGAGGCGTACCGTCGCCATTACCGTTGTGCGACGGGCTGGCGCCAGCTTCAAACTACAATTTGCCCCAACACGCAGAAAAACCGCCTCAGATGAAGCGGCTTTTCTAAAAAGGAGAATATTTCGCAGGTCGGTGGGAATCCTATCCGATTATGATTTCATCCCAAGTGCATGGCAGACCTGCTGCGTTTCTTGCGTAGTAAGTAAGGATATATGCGGCATCATCGAGGTCAACCTTTCCGTTACCGTCAACGTCGGCTTCCGCAGGTGTTGTAGTTGCAATGCCTACGGCATTTTTTGCATAGCAGGTAAGTGCTGCGGCTGCGTCGTCAAGGTCGATCTTTCCGTTTGCATCGATATCACCGGTGGTTTCAGCTCCAGCGCCAACTACAGTCACGTAGAGTACATATACATCCCAGTAGCCGTACATCGGATTGTTATAGGAAATGTAGATCGGATATGTTCCTGCTGTTGTGTTGTCGAAAGCGTCGGTTATAACTCTGCCTGTGTTAAAGCCGTAAGGTCCGTAAACATTATCGCCTGTGGAGTCATTTACAACACGGTACATACCGCCTGTAAGGTCAAGCTCCTCGCCGATGTTGTACTGAAGTTTCAGCGGCTCAGAGTCGATTACAATAGAAACATCCTTGCCGATGGTATTATCAGCTGTGCCTGTTACAGTAACTTTCAGTGTTGCAGTGCTGCCGAATGCAGGATCGTAAACTGTGATATTTGCAGTACCCTCAGCCATACCTACAACGTAAATTGTATACGGAATATCGGAATGCTGTACAACTGCAACCTTTGGGTTATCAGATGTACATTCAACAAATGCACCATCGAAGTAGTCTCTGCCGTCTGTCTTGGAGATTCCGATGCCAAATCTCTGTCCGGCTTCAAGCTCAATTTCGGAATCGCTGAGAACGATACCCATGACAGTTGTAGTTGTGATTTCAGTGTTTGCTGTGGTCAGGTTGACTGTTGTTCCGTCAGCAGCTTCGCCAGTATGTGTACCAACGATAGTGGTGGTGGTTGCAATCGTGGTTGTTGTTACA
>JAZNOB010000244.1:0-5051 GCA_045580565.1 Ruminococcus sp. | reverse complement strand
AAGACCGCATTTACCCTCCCAAGACCAAGGATTGCCGGAAATGAGTACGATTTCAGCTTCTCAGGTCTGAAAACGTCTGTGATAAATCTCCTCCACAACTCAAAGCAGAAGTGCGAGGAGATAAACTGCAATGACCTCGCATCCTGCGTTCAGAATACCATTGCAGAGGTCGTAACAGAACATACCATGAGTGCGGCGATGAATCTCGGTTATGATAAAATTGCAGTGGCAGGCGGCGTTTCCGCAAACAGCGGCGTGAGAAATGCTATGACTGCCGCATGTGAGAAGAAAGGTTTCTCCCTCTATCTTCCTCCGCTGTCACTCTGCGGTGACAATGCTGCAATGATTGCCTGCGCAGGTTCGTATAACTTCGACGCAGGCATCAGGGCAGGCTCAGAACTGAACGCTTATGCGACCATGAGCCTTGAGGAAAATGTGCCTCTGAATCCTTGATTTTCACCGAGGACAATTTGACAGAATTTTGTCATTCTGTACGTTTGAGGAGGACAATAGAGCGCAAAGAGTGAACAATTTCTGAAAAGTGGATGAGATTTTCAGTAAATGACTTGACAATAAAGGCAAATGCCTTTATAATAAATAGTAATGGGAAAATTGTATCCTGAAAAAGGCGATTTTCCTAAATGACGCACAATGTACTGTGTGATAACGGAGGTAAAAAACAATGGCATTGACAAACAACAAGAATGTCCTGGCTTGGGTTGACGAAATGATCGCTCTGACAAAGCCGGAGAACGTAGTATGGATCGATGGCTCCCAGGAGCAGCTTGACGCTCTGACAGCTGAAGTAACAGCTCTGCCGGAAGGCGATCCCAATAAAATGTATGTACTGAATCAGGAAGAGCTTCCGGGCTGCCTGTATCACAGAACACTCCCCAACGACGTAGCACGTGTTGAGGATAGAACATTTATCTGTACTTCCACAAAGGAAGCTGCAGGTCCTACAAACAACTGGATGGATCCTGCTGAGATGAAGGCTATGCTGACTCCTCTGTATGACGGCGTTATGCAGGGCAGAACTATGTATGTAATCCCCTACTCCATGGGTCCGATCGGTTCTCCGCTGGCTAAGGTTGGTGTTGAGATCACTGACTCTATCTACGTTGTTCTGAACATGAACATCATGACAAGAATGGGCAAGGCTGCATTTGAGAACCTTGGCGAGACATCCAACGACTTCGTTCGTGGTCTCCACTCCAAGGCTGATGTAGATCCTGAGAAGAGATATATCGTTCACTTCCCTGAAGAGAACACAATCTGGTCTATCAACTCCGCATACGGCGGTAACGTTCTGCTGGGCAAGAAGTGCTTCGCTCTGCGTATTGCTTCCTTCCAGGGTAAGAACGAAGGCTGGATGGCTGAGCACATGCTGATCCTGGGCGTTCAGAAGCCCGACGGCGAGACAAAGTATATCACAGCAGCATTCCCGTCTGCTTGCGGTAAGACAAACCTCGCTATGCTGATCCCGCCGGAAGGCTATCAGAAGGACGGCTACAAGGTATTCACAGTAGGCGACGACATCGCTTGGATGAAGCAGGGCGAAGATGGCAGACTGTATGCTATCAATCCTGAGAACGGCTTCTTCGGTGTAGCTCCTGGTACAAACGAAAAGTCCAACCCCAACGCTCTGGCTTGCACAAAGAAGAATACTATCTTCACAAACGTTGCTCTGAACAACGAGACAAACACTGTATGGTGGGAAAAGCTGGATAAGAATCCGCCTGTTGATGCAACAGAGTGGAAGGGCGCAAAGGTAAATGGTCCTGAGTTCATCGCTGAGGGCGGCGCACTTGCTCACCCGAACTCCAGATTTACAGCTCCGGCTGAGAACTGCCCCTGCATTTCTCCTGAGTTCAACAATCCGGCTGGCGTACCGATCTCCGCTATCATCTTCGGCGGCCGTCGTGCTTCCACAACTCCGCTGGTATATCAGTCCTTCGACTGGACTCACGGCACATACATGGGCTCTGCTGTATCTTCTGAGACAACAGCTGCTGCTACAGGTGCTGTAGGCGTACTCCGTCACGATCCGATGGCTATGAAGCCGTTCATTGGCTACAATGTAGGCGATTACTGGGCACACTGGCTGGAAATGGGCGAAAAGCTCGGCGAGAATGCTCCGAAGATCTTCAACGTAAACTGGTTCAAGCAGGACGAGAACGGCAACTTCATCTGGCCGGGCTTCGGCGACAACATGAGAGTTCTGGACTGGATCATCAAGAGATGTGAAGGTACAGTAGACGCTGATGAGACTGCAATCGGTTACCTGCCGAAGAAGGGCGACATCAACGTTGAGGGTATCGAGGATGAGGTTACTCCTGAGATCATGGATAAGCTGCTGGCAGTTGACAAGGATCTGTGGACAGCTGAAATCGCTGAAATGCGCAGATACTACACTGAAGACATCGCTGCTAAGGGCGGTCACGTACCGGCTGCACTGATGGCTGAGCTTGACAAGATCGAAGCAAGACTGAACGCATAATCAGGTTTGATCTGAATATTAGAAAGGACTGTCCGTCAGGGCAGTCCTTTTTTGTGATATCTATAAAAATTCATGAAAAACTCTCTGCACCGACCGCAGGGAGTTTTTTCTGTCGCATTATGCGAAAAATATACCGTGTACCTGCCCTGTTGCGACAGGATTTGCACAGGGGCAGCATTACAATATGAATATACTATCAATTCCACAGGAGGTAAGGAAAATGTCAGTAGACCTGCAAAATAATAATTCCTGTCTCATTGCACAGCTCAGCGGTGAGCTTGACCATCACAGCGTCCGGAGTATACGAGAGGAGATAGATACCGCCATCGCTGAACAGCAGCCTCAGCAGCTCGCTCTTGACTTCAGTCAGGTAACTTTTATGGACAGCTCAGGCATAGGTCTGATCCTTGGCAGATGCAAGGTTATGGGCGGTATAGGCGGAACAACAGTTGTCTGGAGTCCTCCGCCGCATATCAAACGTGTCATGAGACTTTCCGGCATTGAACGCCTTGCAAAAATTGAATCACATCCTACTGGAAAGGAGCAAAGCAATTGAAAACCGAAAACTCGATGAAATTCCTGTTCCCCGCTATATCGGAGAACGAACAGACAGCACGTGCTGTAGTATCAGCCTTTCTCGTGCAGGCCGACCCTACCATTGAGGAGCTTGCTGACATAAGAACAGCTGTATCAGAGGCGGTTACCAATGCCGTTGTCCATGGCTACAGAAATGCGTCAGGTGATGTGGAGCTTTGTGTAAAGCTCCTTGCCGGACGTGAAATATACATAAGGATAAAAGACAAAGGCTGCGGTATTGCTGATATCCAGAAAGCCATGGAACCTCTGTATACCACTGCGCCACAGGAGGAACGTGCAGGTCTGGGCTTTGCTGTCATGCAGAGCTTTATGGACAGCGTCCATGTAAGAAGCAAGCCGGATTCGGGGACGACGATAATCATGAGAAAGCGGCTGAAGGGTACATCATGCAGGACAAGCTGATAACGGAAAAGCCTTTACCGGAAGAGCATCTTGGGCTTGTACACCACTGTGCAGCAAGATTCCGTGGGCGTGGCATAGAATACGAGGAGCTGTATTCTGCCGGATGCCTTGGGCTGATGAAAGCCGCAAGAGCCTTTGACCCTGACCGTGGCGTGCAGTTTTCAACCTACGCTGTACCAGTCATTCTCGGTGAGCTGAAAAGAATATTCCGTGACGGCGGTTCTGTTAAGATAAGCCGCAGAATACGGGAAAATGCCATGCGTCTCAGACAGCTTCAGGAAGCCTGCCTCAAAAAATACGGACAGGAGCCGACACTATCACAGCTTAGCAAGCTTTCAGGAATCAGTGAATCCGATGCCGCACAGGCGCTATGTGTGACACAAGCACCGCTTTCACTGACAATGAACGACGGTGATGACTCCTCCCAGCTTGACATACCTGTTGAGGCACCGGACAAGGCTATAGGCGATCTTGTAGCTCTCCATCAGACCATGGCTATGCTCTCTGAAAATGACCAGAAGCTTCTAAAGCTCCGGTACTTCCGGAATCTCACACAAGCGAAAACTGCACAGCTCCTCGGCATGACTCAGGTTCAGGTTTCACGCCGTGAAAAAAAACTGCTGGGATTTATGAGAGAGGAGCTTATGAGGTGAATTGATGATGTACAATAGATAATTGACAATTATCCACTGTAATTTACAAAACTCCCTGCACCAGAACGGTACAGGGAGTTACTCATATACTGTCAAAATCAACCTCATCCGGAAGCAGGCTGTTTATATGGAGATTCACAAGCACATCCGCCGCTATAGTGAGGATAAAGCTTTTACCGCCGAAGCTCAGTCGGAAGCTTTTAGTATTGGCAGTTGTCGTATCAGTCTCATTAGGTCTGAACTGAGCCTCAGTTCCTCTCTGTTTGAAGATAGCCTCTTTCTTCGTCCAGATATGGAGCATATCATTTTCCAGAGCCTTTTCACTTTCATGGAGAATAAGCTGACCGAAGCGTTCTCTCTCAGCAAAGACACTTTCTGCTTCAATGTCTATTCCAACAGGCGCAGATGAAACTGCCGCTGCTGCAAGTCCATCTGAATGGGAAATCGAGAAGCAGAAGCTCTTGTGTTCAGGCTTTCCCGTTTTACTAAGGGTGCACTTTTTTATATTCAGCTTCCCGTCCATTCTGTCTGCCGCATATTTAAGCAGACCATAGCCTGCACGCTTTTCATCAGCCACCTTTTCACTGCTTATCCTTCTCAGTGCCTTTTTAGCGTATGCCGGCATAATATCATTATCCTGAAATCTGCTCACCTCTGCCACGTATACGTTTATACAGGGCATCCTGCGCTCTATCTCGGCTCTGACCATCTCTACCTGACTGCTTTTATGAGCGCCGAAAAGGCATTCGTGGGCAAAATGCTCGCAGTTGTTGTATAGAATATCATAGCCGCCTTTGCCTAAAGAGCTTTCGGCATGGCGAATTATTTCCTCCGCACTTTTCCGGCGTTTCATTTCCTTACGATCAAGCACTGCAGCCTCTGCAAAGCTGCCGTCCAGA
>JAZNOB010000243.1:0-1558 GCA_045580565.1 Ruminococcus sp. | reverse complement strand
CAGGAGGGCATCGAGATAGGTCATGAGACTACTATGGGTCAGGGCTACGAGGAGGTTCAGCATTACCTGAAGGCTCATAAGGAGCTGGGTATCCTGCTGACAGTCTGCTCCAAGAATGAGGAGGAGAATGCGCTCCTCGGTCTCAACCACCCCAGCTGCGTCCTGAAGCCCGATGATTTCACGGTCATCAAGGCTAACTGGAACCCCAAGGATATGAATATCACCGAGACCGCTGATGAGCTTACACTTCTGCCGGAGAGCTTTGTTTTTGTTGACGATAATCCTGCCGAGCGTGAGATAGTTTCCGGTCAGATACAGGGCATTGCTGTGCCGCAGTTTGAATCGGTGGAGGAGTGCATACGCTCCATTGACAGAGCCGGATATTTCGAGGTGACTGCCCTTTCTGCGGATGATGCAAGGAGAGGGGATATGTACAAGGCAAATGCTCAGCGTGCGAAGCTCCAGAAGTCCTTCGGCAGCTACGAGGAGTATCTTCAGAGCCTTGATATGAAGGCGAGGATAACGGACTTCGAGCCGGTTTATCTTCAGAGAATAGTACAGCTCACAAACAAGAGCAACCAGTTCAACCTTACTACAAAGCGTTATCAGCTCAGTGAGATGGAGGAGGTAGCTGCAAGTCCGGACTACATCCGTCTCTGCGGAATTCTCAGTGATAAATTCGGCGATAACGGCATTGTTTCCATTGTGATAGGCGAGATAATCGGTCAGACTATACATATGGATCTGTGGCTGATGAGCTGCAGAGTGCTGAAGCGTGACATGGAGCTTGCTATGCTTGACGAGCTTGTGCGTCAGTGCCGTGAGCGAGGCGTTACTAAGATAGTGGGTCATTATTACAAGACAAACAAGAACGCTATGGTAAGCGACCTTTACGGCAGCTTCGGCTTTAAAAAGGTCAAGGAGTTTGAAAACGGCGACAGCACATGGGAGCTGGATACAGCGTCCTATAAGAATCGCAATCATGTAATTACAGTAAATGAAGAGGAGTGTGCAGAAGTATGACATACGAGGAAATTATGGAGAGACTGACGGAGGTTTTCCGTGACGTATTTGATGACGATTCCATTACCATCAGCGGCGAAACTACTGCCAATGATATTGACGAATGGGACAGTCTTGAGCATATCAATCTTATCGAGGCTGTTGAAAAGGAGTTCGGAATGCGTTTCCAGATGCGTGAGGTTTCCGGCATGAAGAATGTGGGCGAGATGGCAGGCATCATTGCTGAGAGAGCGTCTTCCGAGCCTAAGAAAAAGCGTGGACTTTTCCGCAGATAAGTGTTAAAAGCAGCCTTTTCACGAGGGCTGCTTTTTTGTGCTCTCTTGCAGATATTGGGGAGATGAATTGGAGTATATATGTGCCGCAGGCACACCACGAAAGCCTCCCCTTAGCAAGGGGAGGTGGCGCGCCGCAGGCGTGACGGAGGGGATTGCATTGGGCAAAACTGACCAAAAATTCAGTTTTTTCTCGCTGGGCGGCAATCCCCTCAGTCAGCTTCGCTGACAGCTCCCCTTACTAAGGGGAGCCTTATGTGGTG
>JAZNOB010000242.1:0-4875 GCA_045580565.1 Ruminococcus sp. | reverse complement strand
CTTGAAAATTCGATGCTATTATATCTAAGTTGCCTGCTTTGCGGGCGTTGTTTGAGTGCCCGACCTGCCTCGAGCCTCAGACAGAATTCCTTCGACTATATATTCCCGAGGGTTGCGGGGATGTTATAGGAGGAGAATCCCCCATGACAGGGGACTCCGATAAATTACGGGAGGTGCTCTCATGCCCACGATCAACCAGTTGATCCGCAAGGGACGGGAAAAGGTGGCCAACAAGTCGACCGCTCCCATCCTGCAGGGGTGTCCGCAGAAGCGCGGCGTCTGCCTGAGCGTCAAAACCACGACGCCCAAGAAGCCGAATTCCGCTCTGCGCAAAATCGCGAGAATCCGTCTGACGAACCAGATTGAAGGTACCTGCTACATTCCGGGTATCGGCCACAACCTGCAGGAACATAGCGTTGTTCTCATCAGAGGCGGACGTGTAAAGGACCTGCCTGGTGTACGTTACCACATCATCAGAGGCGCACTGGATGCACAGGGTGTTGCAAACAGAATGCAGGCTCGCTCTAAGTACGGCGCAAAGCGTCCGAAGGCTGGCAAGAAGTAAGAGTTACTATCTGCCGAAAACGTAAGAACAGGACAATAACAACCACAGGAAACATGTGGAGATCATATAGATTGCTGCAAATGCAGCGCTGCGATCCTCTGCACTGGCTCCTGACGGTCGGCGGAAAAAGAACCGCCTGAACGAGTACCTGTGAATTCATGAATTATGTGAAGGAGGGAAGCGAAAATGCCAAGAAGAGGTAAAATCGCAAAGCGTGACGTGCTTGAGGATCCGATTTACAAATCCAAGCTCGTTACACGTCTGATCAACAACATCATGATCGACGGTAAGAAGGGTGTCGCTCAGAAAATCGTTTACGGTGCATTTGACATCGTAGCTGAGAAGACAGGCAATGACGCACTGGAAATGTTCCAGCAGGCAATGGAAAACGTAATGCCGCAGCTGGAAGTTAAGGCTCGCCGTATGGGCGGTGCAACATACCAGGTGCCCATGGAAGTTAGACCTGATCGTCGTCAGACACTGGGTCTGCGCTGGATCACAAAGTATTCCAGACTGCGTAATGAAAAGACCATGAAGGAAAGACTTGCTGGTGAGATTCTTGACGCTCTCAACAATGTTGGCGGTGCGTGCAAGAAGCGTGACGATACACACAAGATGGCAGAAGCAAACAAGGCATTTGCACATTACCGCTGGTAATTGCACTGCTGTGTGAAATAGAGGAGGTTAACTATGGGCAGAGATTGTTCCCTCGAAAATACCAGAAATATTGGTATCATGGCGCATATCGACGCTGGTAAGACAACCACAACAGAGCGTATTCTGTTCTACACCGGCGTAAACCACAAGATTGGTGAAACACACGAAGGCGCAGCTACCATGGACTGGATGGAACAGGAGCAGGAGAGAGGTATCACTATCACTTCTGCTGCTACAACTGCTTACTGGGCTGGCCACAGAATCAACGTTATTGATACTCCCGGACACGTTGACTTTACTGTAGAAGTAGAGCGTTCACTGCGTGTACTGGACGGTTCTGTAACTGTTCTCTGTGCAAAGGGCGGCGTTGAGCCTCAGTCTGAAACTGTATGGAGACAGGCTGACAAGTATCAGGTTCCGAGAATGGCTTATGTCAACAAGATGGACATCATGGGCGCTAACTTCTACCGTGTTGTAGAAATGATGCGTGACAGACTGAAGTGTAATGCTGTTCCGATTCAGCTGCCTATCGGTGCTGAAGACGAGTTCAAGGGCATCATTGACCTGGTAGAAATGCAGGCATATGTATATTACGATGATCTTGGTAAGGACATCCGTGTTGAGGAAATTCCGGAAGACATGGTTGAAAAGGCTGAGGAATATCGTGAAGCACTGATGGAGTGCGTAGCTGAACAGGATGACGAGCTGATGGAAAAGTACTTCGCAGGTGAGGAAATCACTATCGAAGAGATCAAGGCTTGCATCAGAAAGGCAACCATCGCTAACGAAATGGTACCAGTAGTTTGCGGTACTTCTTATAGAAACAAGGGTGTACAGAAGGTTCTGGACGCAATCGTAGATTATATGCCCTCTCCGCTGGACGTTCCGGCTATCAAGGGTATCAATCCTGATACAGACGAGGAAGAAGTTCGTCATTCTTCTGATGATGAGCCTTTCGCAGCTCTGGCGTTCAAGATCGCTACAGACCCGTTTGTAGGTAAGCTCTGCTTCTTCCGTGTATATTCCGGTAGTGTACAGGCTGGTTCTACAGTTCTGAACGCAACTAAGGATAACAAGGAGCGTCTGGGCAGAATCCTGCAGATGCACGCTAACCACAGAAAGGATATCGATGTTATCTACGCTGGTGATATCGCTGCTGCTGTTGGTCTGAAGAACACAACAACAGGTGACACACTCTGTGACGAAAAGCATCCGGTAATCCTGGAATCCATGGAATTCCCGGAGCCTGTTATTCAGCTCGCTATCGAGCCGAAGACAAAGGCTGGTCAGGAAAAGATGGGTATCGCTCTGGCAAAGCTTGCTGAAGAAGACCCCACATTCCGTACCTACACTGACGAAGAAACAGGTCAGACAATCATCGCTGGTATGGGTGAGCTTCACCTGGATATCATCGTTGACCGTCTGCTCCGTGAGTTCAAGGTAGAGGCTAACGTAGGCGCACCTCAGGTATCCTATAAGGAAACTATCAAGGGCAGCGCAGATGTTGATTACAAGTACAAGAAGCAGTCCGGCGGTAGCGGTCAGTACGGTCACGTTAAGATCCGTGTTAACCCGAATGAGTCCGGTAAGGGCTACGAGTTCAAGAACTCTGTTGTCGGCGGTTCTGTACCGAAGGAATATATTCCTGCTGTTGACGCTGGTATCCGTGGCGCAATGAAGGCAGGTATCCTGGCAGGCTACGAAGTAGTAGACTGTACAGTTGAACTTTATGATGGTTCTTACCACGAAGTTGACTCTTCTGAAATGGCGTTCAAGATCGCTGGTTCTATGGCGTTCAAGGAAGCTATGCGTCAGGCAGAGCCGATCCTCATGGAGCCTATCATGAAGGTTTCTGTAACTGTTCCGGATGATTACACAGGTACTGTTATCGGTGACCTGAGCTCTCGTCGTGGACAGATCCAGGGTCAGGAAGCAAGACCTGGTACAGTACAGGTTGACGCTCTTGTTCCGCTTTCTGAAATGTTCGGCTATACAAGCGACCTCCGTTCCAATACACAGGGCCGTGGTCAGTATTCTATGGAGCCTCACAGCTACATGGAAGTACCGAAGAACATCGCAGAAAAGATCATGTCATCCAGAAAGAAGTAAGACTTTCAGAAAAAAAGTTGATGAAAATCACTATTTTTTCGAAAAAAGACTTGAAATTATCTTTTAAATCTGGTACAATAGACTTAACACGTGCAGTCTCTGAGGCTGCACGGTAAGTTGAACTATAAAATTATAGGAGGAATATTCCAATGGCTAAGGCTAAATTTGAAAGAAACAAACCCCATGTAAACATTGGTACCATCGGTCACGTTGACCACGGTAAGACAACTCTGACTGCTGCTATTACTAAGACACTGGCTCTCAAGGGTCAGGCTCAGTATGAGGCTTACGATATGATCGATAAGGCTCCGGAAGAAAGAGAGCGTGGTATCACAATCAACACAGCTCACGTTGAGTACGAGACAGATGCTCGTCACTATGCACACGTTGACTGCCCTGGACATGCTGACTATGTTAAGAACATGATCACTGGTGCTGCTCAGATGGACGGCGCTATCCTCGTAGTAGCTGCTTCTGACGGCCCGATGGCTCAGACTAAGGAGCACATCCTGCTGGCTCGTCAGGTAGGCGTACCGGCTATCGTTGTATTCATGAACAAGGCTGACCTGGTAGACGACGAAGAGCTGCTCGAACTCGTTGAAATGGACATCCGTGACACACTGAGCGAATATGAGTTCCCTGGCGATGAAATTCCGGTTATCACAGGTTCTGCTCGTGCTGCTCTGGACGCTCCCGATGATCTGTCCAACCCGGCATACGCTCCTATCATCGAACTGATGAACAACGTTGACGAATACATCCCGACACCTGAGAGAGACGACGCTAAGCCGTTCCTGATGCCTGTTGAGGATACAATGACAATCTCTGGCCGTGGTACTGTTGTAACAGGCCGTGTAGAGAGAGGCAGACTGAACGTTAACGAAACAGTTGAAATCGTAGGCCTTTCTGAAGAAAAGCTGTCTACAGTTGTAACTGGTATCGAAATGTTCCGTAAGACTCTGGACTTCGCTGAAGCTGGCGATAACATCGGTGCTCTGCTCCGTGGTATCACACGTGACAACGTAGAGCGTGGTCAGGTTCTTTGTAAGCCCGGCTCCATCCAGCCCCTGACAAAGTTCAAGGGTCAGGTATACGTTCTGAAGAAGGAAGAAGGCGGCCGTCACACACCGTTCTTCAACAACTACAGACCGCAGTTCTATTTCAGAACAACTGACGTTACTGGTATCATCACTCTGCCTGAGGGTACAGAAATGTGCACACCTGGCGACAACGTTTCTATGGACGTTGAGCTGATCTCTCCGATCGCTATCGAAGAAGGTCTGCGTTTCGCTATCCGTGAAGGCGGCAGAACTGTAGGTTCCGGCGTTGTAACAGCTGTTACTGAATAAGTTAAAATTTGGTTAAAAGGAGGAGTGAGCTTTGCTTGCTCCTCTTTTTGCATTTCGCCTTGTTTGATGTGAAAACACGCCTTTTTTGTCAAGTTGCACAAAAACCGGTTAAATTTTTCGGCAAGTTTTTTGAGGAATTTCTGTGAGTGCTTATTGATTTTTTTTTGAAGATAGGTTATAATAAGAATACAGTGG
>JAZNOB010000241.1:0-2936 GCA_045580565.1 Ruminococcus sp. | reverse complement strand
ACGCTATAACTCAACGCTAAACTACAATTTTTACTTTCCCAACATTTTTTGAAAGAATTGCTGCACCAAAAAACTTTACGTCCTTTATCACAGCGTCAGATTAAAGCTCACCCACTGACCCGGCTCGGTTACGACCTGAATCTTTATGCCGTGCTGGTCGGCGATGCTCTTTGCAATAGCAAGACCTAAACCGTATCCGCCCTGCTTGGAACGTGAGGAGTCGCTTCTGTAGAAACGCTCGAATATCTTCTCCTCTTCGCCCTTCTCAATACCTATGCCGGTATTGTATATCTTCAGCACCTTCTTGCCGCTGTCAGTTTTCAGCTGTACCTGAATAGTACCGTTTTCGTTGCTGTACTTGAAGGCATTGTCAATGAATATTCCCACCATACGCCTGATACGCTCGGTATTGCCGAAAAATTCAACATCCGGTTCAAGCTCAATGTGAAATTCCTTCTTCTGCTCAAACGCCTGACACTCAAAAGGCAGGGCTACATTTTCCACAAGACTGCTGATATTGAAACGGCTCTGGGCTATATGCTGGTCGGAATTTGTTATCTTCGTAAGATCAAGCATCTCCTGAACCAGTATTCTCATTCGCTCAGCCTGCCCCTTTATATAGGTGAGCCACTTGTTGTCGCCGATCTCATCAGCAAGAATATCCGCATTTGCAGAAATTACTGTAAGAGGAGTTTTCAGCTCATGACCTGCGTCAGAAATGAACTGCTGCTGCTTCTCAATGGATATCTGCATAGGCTTCATGGCACGCTTTGTAAGTATCTTCGTAAGTACAAATACCATGCACTCCATCAGTATGAACATCCCCACACTTACAAACAAGAGGGTTTTCATCATCTTCATATCAGAGCTTCTGTCGGAGAATACCATTACAGCGCCGTCCCTGTAGTCCTTGCGGACATACTGGAGATTACCGTATCTTCCCTCGTACTTCTCGCCTTTTTCAAGTCCGGCAATTATACCTGCACAGGTTTCAGCTGTATAGCTGTCAGTTCCGTGGATATTCGTCACCTGTTCTGTCTTGTCAAGATATACGACAAAATGGTCGATAGAGCTTGGAGCAGCCATTTCATGCTCGTCGGGAAGCTTTATCTCCTTGTCGAAAACCTTTGTAACAAGACCTCTGCTTGTTTCAGCGAAAGGCTCAGAGGGCGGCTCCGGAGGATAGGTCATAGTTGTAACGGCAGTAGTCACAGCCTCAGTTGCAGCAGCAGAGGCTATGATCCCTCTGCTTGAAACAGCCTGAATAATAGCTGCGGGACTCAGACCTGCGGCGAAAACATCAACGGCATATTCACCATTCCACTCATTATCGCCGTAAAAATACCCGTTGTTCACATCAGCCCATTTATTGTCGTCATCATTTCCCCAGCCATTGTCATACCACGTTGTTCCGGTATACTGCGGACGTGTGGGACGTGTAGGTCTTGTCTGATTAGTCTGACCTGTAGGCTCTGTCCAGTCGCCCCAGCTCGGAGGCGGAGGCGGAGTAACTGTAGTAACAGTAGTACCGTTAGTAGGCGGCTGAGGCTCAGTGGGCGCAGTCGTTCCCACTGTAGGCGGCTGATATGTAATATGAGCAGTAGTCTTTCTGCCCTCGGTCTCCTCCTCAGAAGACGGCGGAACTGTTGTGGTGGTAGTTGTTGCAGCAGTAGTGGTTGTAATGGTGGTAGTATGTATCTGCTTGCCTGCACCCATATTTTCATTGGGAACAGGCGGTATATCAGCAGGCTTTCTTTTGTCAGGCTCCAGAATATAAACCTCAGTCTGAGCTATCTGCTCCAGCAGCTCGTTTGTATTATTATAGGTCAGAATTGCTGTAACTACATTCAGGGCACAGAGGGGCACAGTGAGGACAAGGGTAAGCATGGTCATAGTAATAGCGATAAAGTTTTTTCTTACCTTATGAAACATTATTTCTCCTCCAGATAATAGCCCACGCCTCTTGCAGTGCGAATAGTAGCCTTTGACTGAATAGACTGTATCTTCTTTCTGAGGAAGGATATATAGACCTCGATGTTATTATATTCCACATCACTTTCAAAGCCCCATATCTTCTCAATAAATCTCTCCTTGGTGATTATCTGGTTGGGGTTCATAAGGAGGATCTCCATGATCTGATATTCTTTAAGGCTCAGCTTCACGCTGTTTGAGCCATAGGAAAGCATATAGGTCTGTTTGTTAAGGGAAAGACCGTGGAAGTCGAATGCGTCAACATTCACCTCACCGGTACGTCTTGTAAGAGCACGGATACGGGCAAGAAGCTCGCCTGTAACAAAGGGCTTTGTAAGGTAGTCATCCGCACCGCAGTCAAGACCGCTTATTTTATCGTCAATATCGGATTTAGCGGTAAGGAGCATGACAGGAGTTGACACCTTGCTTTTTCTCAGATGCCGCAGAACGGTAAGTCCGTCCATAATGGGCAGCATGATATCCAGCACGATGCAGTCATAGACGCCAGTGAGGGCATATTCGAGACCGTCCTCCCCGTTATCCACCGTATCGACGCTGTACTGATTGCGTTTAAGTATCTCAGTAAGAGCCGCAGCCAGAGCTTCTTCGTCTTCTACAACAAGAATTTTCATATTAACTCCTCCCAATACAGATTTTTCCCATTTTCCACTTCTATTATAATATGCTAAGCTTAAAATAGTTTTAAATTGCGTTGGTAAATTGTAGTTTATCGTGCAAAGCACGATAAACTACAATTATAAAATTCGATCTTCAAGCTTGATTATCTTTACCGTTACCAGACTCTAAATTTTACTTTGCTTCAAGGGCGCAAAGGGGCAACCATAGGGATAGGGGGAAACAAGAAAAACTATCTAAGTCTAATTGTGAATTAAATAAACTCTCCAAAAACCGGCATTTTCCCCCTATCCCTAAGTTTTCCCCTCTGCACTCCCCTTCCTTAACCC
>JAZNOB010000240.1:0-11138 GCA_045580565.1 Ruminococcus sp. | reverse complement strand
GTAGTCTCATGACCGATCTCGATGCCCTCCTGACCGTCGTCACCGATAACGCCGCCCCAAAGGGTGTTGTCGAGGTCAAGGGCGAGAACCTTCTTATTCTTACCGTAAATGGACTTTACGATCCTCACCACATTATAGGCAAAATCCGGAATTGCCGGAACGCACATTGCATACTTGTAAAGATACCAGTAGGTCGGCTCAAGCCATTCGTCCAGACCGTAGCAGGCTGAGATGTAGTTGATATCGTTGATATAGAAGCTCTTGTGGCTCTGGGCGTAGTCATAGAATTTACAGTTGAGCCTTGTGATGAAGTTGATGCGTCCGTGGATGTCCCATGCGTCGCTGTTGCCCAGCAGACGGTATGAGGGCATTTCGAAGTTATTCTGGATGATAGGACAGTGATAGACCTCAGCGAGTCTGTCCCACATCTGCTCGAAATGAGCGTACTGCTGTTCCAGAGCGTCGTTTACCTCCTCCGCAGAGCAGGTCACGCTTTCGGGGAACATGGTGATATTTCTTGAAGTTGTATGGATGAATATGATGTCCGGCTTGAACTCCTGAAGCTCAGGGTTGTCAAACATAGCGTCCTGCCAGTATCTTGCATATTCTGACTCATAGAACTCCGGCTCAATGCCGCATTCCAGCAGGAACAGCTCCATCATAGAAATAATATCGCTTGTAGTTGAGCCGCCCAGTACAGCAATGCGCTTTTTCATACGCTCTGTGCCGTCCTCCAGAAGCTCCTTCTTTATCTTACGGCGTTTTTTAAGCATCCATGCGCCGTCAAATGGATATTGCAGTTCCTTCATTGAATCTGCCGCCTTTCATGGGATATTAGTAATAGTAGAGGATCTCCTCAATACGGTTCTGGTTACCGCCTGTTGCACTGAATGAATTCATGGCAAACAGAAGATCGGTACAGCCTACATCCTTACAGAAATCAGCGGCATTCAGATAGAAGTAGCGTATATCGCACACGTAGATCTCCTCGAAGGAGCCTACAAGACATGGAACCATAGCGTTACCGTAGCTGTCCTTGAATATGACAAGAGTGCGGTCATTATCAACATCTGTTGAAATATGAACGATCTTATCATCGCCGCCCATAAATACAAGATAGTAGTTTACCGGTGAATAATATGTCATATCCATAAAGAGATCGCCCTCGTAGTCGAAGCCGAAATACTCGTTGTAGTATTCGGTGGTGTACTCGTTGCGAGGCATATAGTAGGTGAACTCCTCCGGATTTTCGGAGAGTATCGTACTTGATGTGTAGGTATACATCGAGCCTACATAATCGTCTCTTGTTTCGCTGTCCATGTCAGAAATGTCGTTAAATGGTACGCCGGCGGTTTTAGCAAATTCCTCCGCAGCGTAGTATGCGCCCAGCGGCAGCCAGTGATGGTCTGTTCGGGCATATATAGCCTCGTCCTTATGAGCTTCAAGGACGGAGTATGCGTCTACCGGAGTAACGCCGTTGCCCTCAAAAAGCTCAGCCACATAATCAATATTGTCCTTTTCGCTGGCGGTATAATCCTCATACTCCTCAGGCAGATAGAATGAAACTGCTGTAGGCGCAATAAGCGAGTATACCTTCACACGAGGAAGTGCAAGCTTGAAATCCTTGAGAACGTCAGCATATTCCTCAGCAATGCTGGGCAGACCGCCGTAGAAATTGATAGCACGCTTCTTATGGATGATAATGCTGCCGCCTACCTCTACAGGAGGCTCGTATTCCTCAGGCTCTGTAGTGGTCGTCACCTCAGTTGCCGTGGTAACATCAGTGGAAACAAGGCTTCCGGCAACTGCGGACATATCAGCCATTGTTGTCACAAGGGGAGCGTCTGTCGCAGCTTCAGTCTGAACCTCAGCCTGTTCTCTTACAGCAACGTCGCCGAAGAACTCGATATTCTCCTCGTCGTCTCCGTGAACACCCTTCCAGTTTTCCATGGAAGCGATAGCTCTCTTGAAGGTGCTTCTCATGGGAACGGTATCATTATAATATGCAGAAAGACCTGATGTAAACTCGCCGTTTAAATAGGACTGGAGGGAAAGCTCCGGCTTTTCAGCAAGCTTACGGTTTTCCTCAGATGAGAATGTAGAACGCTCGCCCAGCAGCAGGAACAATCCGCACACTGCAATAAGACCCATAAGTCCGATAGTGCGCACCTTATGGCTCATAGACCTTGCCTTTTCCATAGCTTCAGCCTCAGGGTCACGCTGAGCCTCCTCACGCTCCTCACGCTGCTGGCGCATGGTCTCCTCGATAATGTCAAGCATCTCCTTGGGAGCTTCCTCGGTATATGGCTCTTCTGCGCTTATATCCTCAGGTGCTTCTACAGTCTCCGGTTCTTCTGCCGGTTCTTCCTTCAGATGGGATATAACAGTTTTTCCGCCGTATCTGAAAAAGGGATTGACCCTGCGGCTCTGCTCCTCAGCCGGCTCAGGCTGACTCATTGCCGCTTCAAGCTCAGGAGAATATGACGGATTCTTTCTCACCGGCACTGAGCCGTATTTCAGGAAGAATG
Source organism: Ruminococcus sp. (assembly GCA_045580565.1). Classification (GTDB taxonomy): domain Bacteria; phylum Bacillota; class Clostridia; order Oscillospirales; family Ruminococcaceae; genus Ruminococcus_C. Next base: position 8,610 of record JAZNOB010000240.1, on the reverse strand, counting down.
CGTCACGGGCAGCCTTGTCCGTAAGGTCGGGAGCTTTTTCTCCTCTCTTTCTGGGCGCAGCCTTTACCTCACGTATAGTCTCATATTCCGCCTGCCTTATAGGTCTGGGCTTTACCTTATGGGGCGCAGGCTGTACATCGGGCTTTTCCTCCTGTACAGGCGTACGCATAGTTTCCGGCTTTTCAGCAGGCTCAGCAGGCTTCTGTACTGGTGCAGCCTCAGCAGGCTTCACAGGCTCAGCAGGCTTTTTCGGTGCGGCATTTCTCACAGGCTCTGCATATGCAGGCTCAGCTGCCGCAGGTGAAAGAGGAATATCTATAACGATCTCCTCCATAGGCTTTTTTCTCTCAGACTCAGTTTGCGCAGGCTGCTCCTTGCGGGGCGCAGCTGCACTGAGACTTCCCAGAGGCTTCATCTGCTGGAACTCCGCAGCCACCTCACCTGCTCCGCCTTCTCTCAGCGGATCGAGGATATCCTTGGGGTCATTCTGAACATTTATGAAATTATACTGAGGGTACTTGGGAGGCTCCGGTACTCTCATAGGCGCAGACTTCTTCTTTGAGTCTGAACCACTGCCCTTGGCAAGAGCAGACAGCGGGCGCATTTCGCCGGACGCAAAGCTTTTCTTTTTTGATGCCATATGTACTCCTCCTTTCCCTTAGAACTGCAGATACAGGAACGGGCGGTTCGTAGCATTTACAAGGAAGATGCTGCTTACAATGAGCAGTGCCGCCAGTATAACCGTACCTGCTGTCTGAACTGCGGTATATGTCTTGCCGTCAGTGCAGCTCTGGAGACGCTTCTTTACACCCTCAAGGATGGGGAAACATCCGATAACTGCTGCAATTATAAGTATGAGATTGTTCTGGACGGATGTTTTGAGGACCACGTCAGAAAGTCCTCCCTCGCCCATAAAGAACATATTTTTAAGGCATACGCCGAGCTTTTCAAGGTCTGTAAAGTAGAATATGCCGAAGCCTACTGCTATTACTATCTTATTGTAGATATGACGGACAGCCATAGGTATCTTCTTCATGGTCTTCTTGCCGATTATCATTTCAACAGCAAGGAAGGCACCGTAGTAAAGACCCCATATCACGAAATTCCATGAAGCTCCGTGCCAGAGACCTGTACAGAACCATACGAGGAAAAGTCCGCCGAACTTTCTGCGCTTGCCGAAAATAGGCATATAGAGCACATAGTCACGGAAGAATGTACCCAGAGAAATATGCCATCTCTGCCAGAATTCAGTTACATCCTTACACATGAACGGATAGCGGAAGTTCTCCTCGAACTTAAAGCCGAACAGACGTCCGATACCGATAGCCATATCAGAGTAGCCGGAGAAGTCGAAATAGATCTGGAGAGCGTAGATGATAACGCCGTACCACGCACCGAAGGCTGTCTGACTTTCAAGGTCAGCACCTCCCAGGAACTGGTCAACTATGCTGCCCAGCTGGTCTGCAAGGAGCACCTTCTTTGCAAGACCTATGATTATCCTGCCGATACCCTCGCTGAAATCCGCAAGGCTCGTCTCACGGACATGGAGCTGCTCCTGAATAGTCTCGTAGCGTACTATAGGGCCTTGTGCAGTTATGGGGAACAGTGTCATATATAAAAGGAAGCTGCTGAATTTCTTCTCAGCCTCTATCTTGCCCCAGTGGCAGTCTACCAGATAGGATATGGCACGGAAGGTAAAGAAGCTCAGTCCCAACGGCAGATGAAGGTCAGGCACCGGTATTTCAGCGCCGCTTACTGCGTTGATATTCTCAATAAAGAAACCGGTATACTTCACGCCGACCAGAAGTCCCAGATTCATTATCATGCCAAGCGCAATGCCAAGCTTCTGCATACTGCCGTCGCTGTATGATATCATCCTGCCGAACAGGTAGTTGAGACAGGCAGCGCCAAGCAGCAGCCATATGTAAACCGGCTCGCCCCATGCGTAGAAAATCAGCGAGAACCCTATAAGCACCGCATTACGGTACTGAGTCTTAGCCAGAAAATAAACGGCTATGCACAACGGCAGGAAAAGATACATGAAAAAAAGATCCGAGAACGCCATAACAAAACCTCCGAGCTGAATATCAGGACTGCCGCTGTAAGCAGCCCTTGTTTATCAAAAAATATTTTTACAAAATAATAATCCTTTCATCACACTGCACCGATGGGCAGGTGCTTTTACATTATACTATATTTTCCGTACTTTTGCAACCATTAAATTGATTTTTTTCTGATTTTCGTCCAAAAAATTTTTTTCAAAAAAGGCTTGACAAACGTCTCCTTTTGTGGTAAAATAAATATCGCTGGGTTAAACCAGCATCCCCTTATTTGTCTGGGTGTGGCGCAGTTGGTAGCGCGCTACCTTGGGGTGGTAGAGGCCGTGGGTTCAAGTCCCGTCACTCAGACCAATGAATACTCCCGATTCTGTTTTCAGAGTCGGGAGTTTTATTTTTGCCCGCACAAACTTGTAAAGTTTTCATGAAACTTGAAGAAAAGCCTTCAAGTTTCTCCTCCACGGGGCTATTTATAGGAGGGATGATCATGGATAATATTCATACACAAAAGAGCTTTTTATTTTATCTCGACAACAAGGACGTTCTGCAGCTTCTTTCAGATCAGCAGCTGGGCAGGCTCCTGCGGCTTATTATGGATTTTGCCGAGACAAGAGAATTGCAGGATGTTGACGACCCTGCGGTCAATATGGCATATCACTTTATGACCGCACAGATGCGCCGTGATTTCGAGAAATACGAGCAGAAATGCAGAAGAAATGCCGAAAACGGCAGAAAGGGCGGCAGACCACGCATTAAACCAGATGCTTCTGATAAAAGCGAAAAAACCGGTGGCTTTTCTGAAAAAGCCGGAAAAGTCTATACAGATACAGATACAGATACAGATAAAGATACAGATAATGATACAGATACAGAGAGAGATACAGATACAGATACAGAGTGTGCCGCAAAAAGCACACAAGGGAATACTTCTCCTCCCACACTCGCAGAAACAGCGGCATATGCTCAGAGTATAAACGGCGTTACCAGACCTGAGATATTCCACAGCTTCTATGAGTCAAACGGCTGGAAGAACAAAAACGGACAGCGGCTATGTGACTGGAAGGCGGCATACCGGTACTGGAACGAGCAGGACAAGCAAAAGCAGCCTGTGCAGTCTGCCGGCAATAAAAAGACTGTTCCCGAAAGCCCCATGGCTGACGCCTACAAAAGCCTTGTTTATAATCTTGTTGAATGACGCTCAGCGAACAATTCCCCGTATCGTATCACAAATCATTGACAACGGAATAAATTGGCGTTATAATAATAAGGCAGGCATATTCAATATATTGTTTTTGGGGAAGGAATTTTTATTATGAAAAAAACACATAAGCGTACCCTTGCAGCTGGTACAGCAATAACTCTTTCAGCAGCACTTGCAATAACTGCCGGCGCAGCTGTTCTTTACAGCGTTACCGATATCTCTGCCCTTCAGAAGGCTCTTACAGGCAGCAGCGCAGTATCTGCTGACACTGACCTTACAGGCGATTCATCAGTAAACGTCCTTGATCTGTGCCTTATGAAGAAGCTCAGAGGCTCTGACACCGGCGAAACTGTTACAAGCACTATCCCTGTTTCCGAGGAAAATGTCAAGTTCCAGGGCAGATATCTCGTCCGTGAGGACGCTGCATGGCTCATCCACAGCGGCAGTGCGGCTGAATTCACCGTGACAGGTACTTCCGCTTCCGTTACACTTGCAGGCGACGGCGGCATATACAACGGTGCGGACTACCGCCCAAGATACGGCGTTTACGTTGACGGAGAGCTTATCCTTGATACTACTATGAGCACTGCCTCTGAGACTGTAAAGCTCTTTGAGGGAACTGCTTCAAGAACTGCCAAGGTAAAGGTCATGCTCCTGTCTGAAGCTATGTACGGCGGTATCGGCGTCAAGGAGCTGGAGGTAACTTCCTCCGCTGCTGTTCCGGTAAAGGGACTGCCTCAGAACGACCTCTGCATCGAATTTATCGGCGACTCCATCACCTGCGCATACGGCGTTGAGGGCGCTGCAAGCTCTGAGTCCTTCAAGACTACTACCGAGAACTTCAGCAAATCCTACGCATATCTTGCCGCACAGCAGCTTGAAGCTGACTACACTGTTGTTTCCTACAGCGGTCACGGTATAGTTTCCGGCTACTCCTCCGGTGACAAGAACTCTGACTCACTTATTCCGGACTGCTATGACACCGCAAGCAAGTTCGGTGATTACAACGAGCAGTGGGATTTCTCCAAGCGCAGCAAGGACGCTGTTGTCATAAATCTCGGCACAAATGATATCAACTATGTAAACGCTGATTTTGAAACACGCTCTGCGGAATTTACAGAGGGCTACCTTGCGTTCCTCAAACACCTGCGTGAGAAGAATCCGGACTCTACACTTATCTGCACATTGGGCGTTATGGGCGGAAGCGAGCTTTATCCTCTTATCGAGGCGGCAGCTGAGCAGTTCCGCAGTGAGGTTGACGACAACATCTTCTGCTTTGAATCTGCCGTTCAGAACGGCAATGCTGACGGCTACGGCTCTGACTGGCATCCATCCGAGCCTACTCAGATAAACAACGGCTATATCGTGGCTGACAAGATATGTCAGGCTCTGGGAATGGAATCCAGCCAGATAGGTCTTGACGTTGCTGCGGACGGCACATACGATGTGGTTCTTGACACTGAATCCGGTGCAAATGCTGCACATTTTGTAGGCTATGACAAGTCCTTCTGGATAAACATGGTAATGGGCGGAGATTCTGCGGACGATATCGAGGGTCTTATCTCCGGCATCGGTCTGAAGGCTGGCGGCGAGTACAGACTGGAATTTGACTACACATCCTCTGTTGATGTTACAATGCCTGTCCTCGTGAGAGGAAGCTCTGAGTATTTCTCAGACAGCGTATCCTCTACCGGTGAAAAGCAGCACTTTGAGGGCACTTTTGAGGTAAGCGCAGACGACGCTGCCGCTGAGATCGTATTCCAGCTGGGCGGAACTGACTACTATAACATGACCATAAGCAACGTAAAGCTTGTAAAGACCAAATAAGGAAAGCCCATGCTCACAAAGCTTCTCATAAGAAAATTCATTCCGGAAAAGGTCTGCTCTCCGAAGGCACGGACTGCCTGTACGGCTCTCAGCAGTGTTACCGGCATCATATGCAACGTCTTTCTTTTCGTGCTGAAGCTTTCAGCCGGCGTGCTGTCCGGCTCAGTTTCCATAGTCTCGGACGCTTTCAACAATCTTTCCGACTGTGCAAGCTGCGCTGTGGCTCTGCTGGGCGGATACCTTGCGGCAAAGCCCGCTGACAAGGACCATCCCTTCGGTCACGGCAGGATAGAATACCTTGCGGCTATGCTCATAGCCGTTCTCATCCTGCTGGTAGGCATTGAGCTTATGGCTGATTCCGTCTCAAAGGTCATAGACCCTGAGCCTCTCAGCTTCAGTATTCCTGCACTTGTCATTCTTATCATATCAATTCTCGTTAAGCTCTGGATGTCCTTCTTCAGCACAAAGCTGGGAAAGCTCTCCGGCTCGTCGGTAATTCTCGCCGCTGCCAAAGACAGCCGGAACGATATTATCGCAACCTCCGCCGCAGCTGCGTCCCTCTTAGCTTCACAGCTGACCACGCTGCCCGTTGACGGAATCGCCGGTATACTTGTGTCGCTGTTCATCCTGAAATGCGGCTTTGATATCATAAGGGATACTGTTGACGACCTGCTGGGAAAGCCTGCTGAGGCTGAAACCGTAAAGCGTATCAGAGAGATAATCCTCGCCCACGAAAAGATAATCGACGTGCACGACCTTATCATCCACAACTACGGTCCGGCTCATATGATGGGCAGCTGCCATGTGGAGATAAACGGTGAGGAAAGCTTCTGCGCTGTACACGAGCTTGTAGACCACATCGAAAAGCGCATTCTTGAGGATACTCAGATAAGCATGACCATACACATGGATCCGGCAGCTCCCGACTGCACGAAAACGCTGGAATGCAGGGACTTCATAACAAAGCTCCTTTCAGGTCTTGACGAAAGGCTCAGCTTCCACGACCTGCGCCTTACCGAAAAGGACGGCGGAACTGAGGTCTCCTTTGACCTTGTAGTGCCGTTCGGGTGTCCCTATAAAAACGAACAGCTCCGCAGCATAATCGCCGCAGAGCTGTCAAGAACAGATCCATGCTATAGCCTGTCAGTCACCTTCGACTGTGAGATGACAGGGACAGACTGATTTACCAGAAATCATACTCGGATGTGGCGCTATGCTCCACTTCCTTGGAATAGAGCTGTACTATCCGCACACTTGCGGAAAAGGGCAGCTCTTTATTTTTTACATAGTAGGCAGTCTGGAGACGTCTGAGGATTATGTATGCCTTGACCATCTTATGTATCTTTCCCACTACATTGCAGTCAATATTCGCCCTCAGCCAGTAGCGGTCTATGTAATAGAGAAACAGACGGCGGTAGCCATTGCTGAAGCTTACCATCAGCTTTCTCAGCTCGTTGAACTCAGGATAATAGAGCTTCTTCTCGCCAAGCTTCCTTGCGTCAAGGAGCATTTCACGCCACTCCTCAGTCAGTATCTCCTTACTGAGAAAATGGTCTATGAGGTCAACATATGAGATCTCCTCCGGAACTTTACGGTTCATCATTATATACTCAGGGATCTCATAGCTTCTGTTTTTAATGTTCTTCTGCACCAGCTTCGAATATTCGTAGCATTCCTGAACTATACGTTGCGTAGTAAATCCCGGCTCACATATTATCCTTCTGAGAATTTCCCTTGTGCCCCTGAGCATATCCATAAACTCAGGAGTGTAAAGCAGCTCATAGTCGGGAACTTCATCCAGATATTCTATATATCCGCTGTGAACGCTTTCAGACAGGATAAGCCTCGCAGCCTCAGGGCATGACAGGGAAAGGTCATGCTCTGCGAAATCGCTGTATTCCTGCACTGCTCTCGGATATGAGTAGCAGGTTGCGCAGAGATACTCCTCACCGAGCCGGCGCTGTATCTCGCAAAGTCCGGACTTTTCAAGGAAGGGACACCTGTCCTCTTTAAGGCGGAAAACTCTGTCGCCGTCAACATCTATCGTCTGGGACAGACGGAGTCTCTCGCCCATCTCACCTTCAACACACTCATACATAAGAGCAGTTTCATTGTCGATAGCTACCTGCCAGTAGGCGCAGCAGCAGTCCGTACAGTCTGCGGCTATGCACTGAAATTTGTCGTAATATGTCGGATAAATATTATACTGTTTCATAATAGTATTACCTCACTTCGATCTGTGAAAGAACCTGTGCTATAGGCTCACGTATACAGAGACTTGCCTGACTGTCGGCGCTTGTTGCGTCACGGTTCAGTATAACAAGATGCTTTCCCATAAAGTACCGCACCAGTCCAGCCGCCGGATATACTGCCAGAGAAGTTCCGCCAATTATCATCATATCAGCCGCACCAATGGCACGCACTGCACGTTCAAGAGTCTTATTATCAAGAGCCTCCTCATAGAGCACCACATCGGGCTTTACACGTCCGCCGCAGCTGCATTCGGGAATGTTGTCAAAGCTCGTTATCCACTCGGCGTCATAGAGCTTACCGCACTTCCGGCAGTAATTCCTGTGGACGCTGCCATGAAGCTCCAGCACGCATCTGCTGCCGGCAGCTGTATGGAGTCCGTCTATATTCTGCGTTATGACAGCAAGGAGCTTGCCCTTCTTTTCAAGCTCCGCAAGCTTCAGGTGTGCAGCATTGGGCTTTGCGCCTTTGCATATCATCTTCTCACGGTAAAAGCGGTAGAACCATTCAGGCTCCTTGTCATAGAATGTACGGCTTAGAATAGTTTCCGGCGGATAGGGGTACTTCTGGCTGTACAGTCCGTCCTGACTGCGGAAGTCGGGGATGCCTGATTCTGTGCTGACGCCTGCGCCGCCGAAGAAAACGATTTTTTGCGACTCGTCGATCATCTGCTGGAGTCTTGCGATTTTTTCATTATCCATTATCATTCACCCATTATCTTCACATAGAATTTTCTTGTACGAGGACCGTCAAATTCGCAGAAGTATACATTCTGCCATATTCCCAGAACAGGTCTGCCCTGTTCGATGATAAGGGTCTGACTGCTGCCCATGGCGGAAGCCTTTGCATGAGCTGCGGAATTGCCCTCGCAGTGGCGGAACTCACGTCTGTCAGGAAACGCTTTATCATAGGCAAGGAGCAGGTCGGTCACCACATCAGGGTCGGCATTTTCGTTTATGGTGATGCCTGCGGTGGTATGAGGACAGTAGACCACGCATATTCCGCTTTTCACGCCGCTTTCTGCAATTGCGCCCTTTACCTGTGAGGTTATGGCAATCAGATCCTCCGCCGGTGTTTTCAGTGTATATTCGTAAAGCATTGATGCACGTCCTTTCTGGAGTGTGGTTGTTAAATTGTAGTTTGCAGCTGGCGCCAGCTGCACCGCAGTCCACCCCATTTAAGTTGCGGCGTCCGGTAAAAATACGCAAGTGCCCCTCAAGGGGCGTTTAAGTCGTGCGTGCAAAGCAAGTAAAATTGGTGATATTGTAGGGGGCG
>JAZNOB010000239.1:0-4975 GCA_045580565.1 Ruminococcus sp. | reverse complement strand
GGGCGATGGAAAGACCGGCGGCTTTGTTCAGCTTTCATCAAACGATGTTGCTGAGATACTCAGAATAGCTGCACATACTGAGATATAAGGAGCAAGATTATGAAAGCTTTATTCATCGGAGGAACTGGTACAATAAGCATGGCCATCACAAGAAGCCTTGCAGAAAATCCTGACTGGGAGCTGTATCTCTTGAACAGAGGCAGCAGAAATCAGGAGCTTCCTGAAAATGTTCATGTTATTCAGGCTGACATAAACAATGAGGCTGAAACTGCTCAGAAGCTTGTGGGAATGGATTTTGATACAGTCTGCGATTTTATCGGATTTGTCCCCTCTCAGCTCCAGCGTGACTACAGGCTTTTCAATGGAAAGACAAAACAGTTTATGTATATCAGTTCTGCATCTGCGTACCAGAAGCCTTTATCTGACTGTAAAATCACAGAAAGTACTCCTCTTGCAAATCCCTACTGGCAGTATTCACGTGACAAAATTGCCTGCGAAGAGTTTCTTATGACGATGTACCGTGAAAACGGATTCCCGGTAACTATCGTAAGACCCAGCCACACCTATGATGAGCGCTCTGTTCCGCTGGGTGTTCACGGAAATAACGGCAGCTGGCAGGTGGTCAAGCGTATGCTCGAAGGCAAGCCGGTAATCATTCACGGTGACGGCACATCACTCTGGACAATGACTCACAACAGCGATTTTGCAAAGGGCTTTATCGGTCTTATGGGAAATATTCACTCTATCGGCGAATGCTACCACATTACCTCTGATGAAACCCTTACATGGAATCAGATCTATAAGGCTATTGCAGACGCTCTCGGTGTTGAGCTGAAGACATATTATGTCCCCTCTGATCTTCTGCATAAGACGAGTACTTACGACTTTGAGGGCAGCCTTATCGGCGACAAGGCTAATTCTGTTGTGTTCGACAACTCAAAAATCAAGCGTGCTGTGCCGGATTTTACTGCAACTGTACGCTTCGATCAGGGTATTCGCAGAACAATTGATTATGTGCTGTCTCATGAGGAATGCCAGCATGACGATGTGGAATTTGATTTATGGTGCGATAAAGTGATAGCGTCACTTGAACGTGCAAAGGAGGAAATTTGCAATGGTTGATGTAAGAGGAAAATGGGCGCTCATTACAGGCGCAAGCAGAGGTCTTGGTTATCTGTCTGCTCTGTTCATGGCAGAGCGTGGATGCAATCTTGTGCTCCACAGCCGTGAGGCGGCGCACTGCGCAAAGGTACTGGAGGAAGTCAAAGCTTTTGGCGTTGAAGCCTATATTGCAGAAGCAGAACTGTCTGACCTTTCAGCAGTTGAAAGAATGCTCAGCGAAATTGAAGCTAAGGGTATACAGATAGATATTGTGCTTAATAATGCAGGGCTTCAGATAGCATACCGTAACGAATACCTGAAAACTCCTGTTTCAGACTATGAAATAAGCTTCAGAATAAATACAATAGCTCCTATGATGATATGCTACCATTTCCTGCCGAAAATGGCTGAAAGAGGCTTCGGCAGAATCGTAAATACAACAAGCGGTATAAATCTTGACCCGTATCAGGCAGGCTACTCCGCAAGTAAGGCTGCACTTGATAAGGTTACTATTGACCTTGGCTCAAAGTATGATGGAACTGATGTTATTCTCAGCCTTGCTGATCCCGGTTGGTGCAGAACTGACCTCGGCGGTCAGTATGCGCCTAATTCTCCTGAAAGCGCACTGCCTGGTGTTGTACTTGGTGCATTTATAAATGATGGTAAATCCGGCAGATGTTTCTCTGCACAGGAGTACAGCGGAATGTCTCTTGAGGATGCTGTAAAGCTTGCTGAATCGAAAAGCAGCCCTTATCCTGAAAACTAAAACTGAATATCTTCCATGGGTTTACGCCCTGAGGCTGAAGTTGTCAGCTTCAGGGCGTTTTTGTGATTATACGCAAAAAGCACCCTGCATAATGCAGGGTGCTCAGTCGGATCAGATATTATACATAACCAATAAGTGAAGAAATCAGGATCGCTACAAGGAAAACAGGACAGATATATTTTATCATGATCTGATAAAGGCCCTTTGACTTGAAGCGCCCGTTCAGCTCAACCTCGTCCTCAACAGTCTTTGTCTTAATTATATAAGCTACAAAGATACAAGTAAGAAGCGCTGCAATAGGCATCATGATATTGTTACTGAGGAAATCGAAGAAGTCAAGGATCTGCTTACCGAAGATGAGAACCTCAGACCAGATACCGTAACCCAGTGATGAGGGAATAGCGACCAGCATTGTGCCGATCATGACAAGTATGCAGAGCAGCTTACGGTTTATCTTCAGCTTATCCTGGAAGATTGAAACTACAGTCTCCATCAGTGAAATGGATGATGTAAGGGCTGCAAAGAGAACCAGAACAAAGAATACGATACCTACAATATGACCGCCGGGCATTGTATCGAATACCTTGGGCAGAGTTACGAACATAAGTCCGGGACCCTGGTTCAGTGCATTAGGATCGCCGCCGGAGAATGCAAATACAGCCGGTATGATCATAAGACCTGCAAGGAAAGCTACACCTGTATCAAAAATCTCAATATGGCGGACAGAACCTTCCAGACTCTCCTTCTTAGGCATATATGAACCGTAAGTAATCATAATACCCATTGCCAGAGACATTGAATAGAACATCTGTCCCATAGCAGCAACTACAGTTTTAAGTGAGAACTGGCTGAAGTTAGGGATAAGGTAATACTTAACACCCTCCATAGCACCGTCAAGAGTCAGACCATAGATAGCAATGCCGATCGTAAGAACAAGAAGAACAGGCATCAGAATCTTGCTTACCTTCTCGATACCCTTCTGTACGCCCATAAGTACTACTGCGGCAGTAAGAATAATGTATATCGCAGCAAACAGAAGCGGTGAACCTGTAGAGCTGATGAACGAATTGAAGAAGCCGTCAGCCGCCGCTGCTGAACCCTGACCTATTACAAAAGTCACACCATACTTGATTACCCATCCGCCGATCACGCAGTAATATGGCAGGATGATCATGGGAACTGCTGAAACAAGGAATCCGATAAACGAACCCTTCTTATTCAGTGTACCGAATGCTTCGATAGCACTCTTTCCTGTTTTTCTGCCGATTGCGATTTCTGTTACCATCAGTGAGAAACCAAAGGTAACTACCAGCACCAGATACACGAGCAGGAACATACCGCCGCCGTACTGTGCTGCAAGATATGGGAATCTCCATATATTACCGAGACCTACTGCAGAACCTGCTGCTGCGAGAATAAATCCCAGTTTGCTGGAAAATCCGGTTTTTTCTGTACTCATACTTTCATCTCCTATAATTTTATTTTGGTACATATATAAGTACAATTATAACCGATTCCATTTCCTTTGTCAAGTGATATTCCGTGACATGATCAAAAGCTGTAAAACACTCCGGCATTGAAATCATTCATGTGCCGGAGTGTTTCATTTTTATTCAGTAATAGTGATATGGATATCACCGCTTGTAGTTGTTACATCACATTTACCGGTTCCGCTGCTTTGCGGAACTTTTGCATAGCCGCTGACTATATGGACGGAGAATTGCTTCTCGGAGAGAAGTGATCCAGTTATATCTCCGCTGGTTGATTTCATACGGATATCGTCTGCATCGCAGCCGCTGAATTCTACGTCACCGCTGGTAGTTACTGCATCAAATTCTGAGGCTTCGATCCTGAAAAGCTCAATATCGCCGCTTGTGCTGCTTGCTGAAAGCTTATCTGTGTTTATATCACGTACTTCTACATCACCGCTTAATGCTTCAGCAGTCAGCTTGTTCCCTGTATCAGCAGAGTTTATCATTACATCGCCGCTTAATGATTTTGCCAGAATATCCTCTGCGCTGGAATTCATAACCACAGCATCTCCGCTTTTTGATTTAACCGTAATGCTGCCGCTTGCTTTTGCCTGACACATTATATCTCCGCTTGCACTGCTCATCTCTGCGTCAGAAAAGCTGAATCCTTCAGGAATAGCTATATCACCGCTGAGCGTCTTTACATAAAGACTTTCATATTCATCCTCAGGAAGATATACTGTAACTCCAGTCTCTTCAAAATTGAACATTATTACAAAATGATCGCTTGTCTTTCTCTTATCCGTCTGGCTGATCGTGAGGACTTCATTCATGACCTCAGCAGTGTGGATAGTTTTCTCCTCCTGAATGCATTCGACCCTGCAGCTTCCGTCATCAGATTTCTTAAATCGCACATCGCTGTCGGCACAGTTTATTTCTATGGATCTGAATTCTTCCTCGATTGTAAATGAAGTCTTCTCTGTCTTTACGGTGTTGAACTTTCTGAAATCAAAGTTTATACTAAAAAGAGTAAGTGCTGTTATCAATACACCCAGACCGATCAGTATCAATGCTGTAATTACAGCTGTCTTTTTTGCTTTATTCATTATACATTTTCCTTTCCGGTGAATATTTTCTTTATTCCATATGCAGTTTTCTTAGTCAGTATAGCAACGCCCTTTGCAGCGAGATTGCAAACAAAGAAGAAAAGCACAGCCAGTCCGGCGCATATAAGACCTGAACCAAGCAGGAATGCAGCCTGAGCAAGATGTCCGCCGTATAGCATCATAACTGATCCGGCAATTCCTCCTACTGCAATACCTGCAAAAGAAGCATCAACAGAATACAGCGTTATTACCACAGACCACAGGATGATAAAGACTGCAAGCAATATACTTCCTGCTGCAAGTACAAGCGGCAGCCACACCGGTGAACCAAGTACAATAAGGACTATCTGCCAAGCCTTCAGTTTTCTTTTTTGTTCAACCAGCGCAGGCTCATCTTCCGGCAGCTGATGTTCCTCACGGATCTGTGCTATAATACTGTCAACTGAACCGAGTGCGTCAACAGCTTCATCCTCAGAAAGACCATCCTCTATTCTGTCGTCAATCATTTCAGAATAATAGTCAAGTGATAC
>JAZNOB010000238.1:0-4500 GCA_045580565.1 Ruminococcus sp. | reverse complement strand
TTTATAGAAAGCAGTATGAAAGAGGTGAAAATCATGAGAGAGGGTATCCATCCGGTATTTGAAAAGACCACCATCACTTGCCACTGCGGTAACGTAATGGAGACAATGTCCACAAAGAAGGACATCAAGGTGGAAATCTGTTCCAAGTGCCATCCGTTCTTCACAGGCAAGCAGAAGCTTGTTGATACAGGCGGACGTGTTGATCGTTTCAAGAAGCGTTTCAATCTGGGCAAGTAAGACACACAAAAGGACGGTATATACGTACCGTCCTTTTTGCTATCTGTAAAAGGAGTGCTTATCATGGAATACCGCACTATCGAAAAGGCAGTTACTGCCACTCTCATTGAGAAAAAATCAGAGTTTATAGCACATTTATTTCCCGTACAGACAAGCGAGGAGGCTATCGCCTGCATTGAAGCCGTAAAAAAGGAGAACCGCAAAGCAAGGCACAACGTATATGCCTACATAGTACGTGACCAGAATACAAGCCGCTATTCAGACGACGGCGAGCCTCAGGGTACAGCAGGTATGCCGGTGCTTGACGCCCTTATGAAGAATAACCTCACCGATATATGCTGTGTTGTAACACGCTATTTCGGAGGAATACTCCTTGGCGGCGGCGGTCTTGTACGTGCATATTCAGGAAGCACCTCTATGGCTGTGCAGGCAGCTAAGATAATGGTCATGCGCCAGTGCAGACCGGTAAAACTCACAATGGACTATTCCCTCTACGGCAAGGTAAGCTATGTCCTGCCCCAGTACAGCGTTTTGCAGCAGGATTCTGACTTCGGGAATAATGTCTCCCTTTCGCTTCTTGTACAGGAAGAACTGACCGAAAAACTCTGCGGAGACCTTATCGACCTTACAAACGGTCAGATAGATATTGAAAAAGGCGGAGTTCAGTTTGCGGATTTTTCTTCAGCTATAAAAAATTTGTGATTTTTATATTTTTTAAAGGATTTTTCAGTTTTACTGCGTATATTATAGTAGAGACTGTTTGTACTTGTCAGAAGGGAGGATCATATGCAGATAAAAATGCAGCAAGAGCTTATGGAAAAAGCGTATCTTGGGAAATTCGGCTGTTCATGCACTGACGAAGCTATGACAAAGCGTCAGCATGAGGAGGAAAGCTGCCCATACAGAACAGAGTTTCAGCGTGACAGAGACAGGATACTCCACAGCAACTCCTTCCGCCGGCTTAAACGTAAAACTCAGGTTTTCCTCTCTCCTACCGGAGACCATTATCGTACACGCCTGACTCATACGCTGGAGGTTGCCCAGATCGCAAGGATAATTTCCAGAAGCCTTATGCTGAATGAGGACCTTACGGAAGCTATCGCTCTGGGACACGACCTCGGTCATTCACCCTTCGGTCACAGCGGCGAGAGTGCTCTTAACCGCATCTGCCCTCACGGATACCGTCATTATGAGCAGAGCGTCAGAGTTGTGGATTATATAGAAAAAAACGGTCAGGGTCTTAACCTTACTGAAGCTGTTAGAAACGGCATCCTCTGCCACACCAACATGACAGCTGCCACACGTGAAGGCTGTGTTGTACGCCTTGCCGACCGCATTGCTTACATCAACCATGACATTGAGGATGCGGTGCGTGCCGATATTCTAAAACCGGAGTCACTGCCGAAGGACGCAACTGATGTTCTGGGCAATACAAAATCCCAGCGCATCACAACTATGGTTGCTTCTGTAGTGGAAAACGGCGCTGAAAATATAGGCATGGATAAAGAGATAGAAAAAGCTCAGAATATTCTGCATGAGTTCATGTTTCAGAACGTATACTATAATCCCATCGCTAAGCGTGAGGAGGAAAAAGCGCAGAATCTTCTGATAAAGCTTTATAAGTACTATATCGAAAACTCATCAAAGCTGCCGGAGAATTATCTTGCTATCGCTGAAAAATACGACGAGCACCGTGCAGTATGCGATTATATATCAGGCATGAGCGACGGCTATGCCACCGACCTCTACAAGGAGCTTTTTGTTCCTAAAGAATGGAAGTAGGTGATTTATAGTGGCAATGCTGTCTGATGTCTTTATGGAACAGCTGCGGATGGCTTGTCCTATTGAATCTGTAATGGGAAGCTATGTTCATCTCATAAAACGAGGCAGGACATTTGTCTGCAACTGTCCCTTTCATTCCGAAAAAACACCGTCATGCACCATATATCCTGAACAGCAGAGCTTTTACTGCTACGGCTGTGGTGCAGGCGGAGATGTTATAACCTTCATGCGCAGGATGGAAAATCTGTCTTTCATGGAGGCTGTGGAGACTCTTGCTAAACGAGGCGGACTTGTGATACCCGAAAACAAGGAGGAGGCAAGACGTTCACGCACACGTGCAAGAACCTTCGAGATAAACAGAGAAACAGCAAATTTCTACTACCGGAATCTTGCTGGTACAAATAAGACGGGACTCGCTTATTTTGCTAAAAGAAGCCTGTCCCCTGCAACTATAAAAAAATATGGTCTGGGCTTCGCTCCGGACGCATGGGACTGCCTCAGCAAGTATCTGCTGGCAAAGGGCTTTTCTGAGGAGGAGCTTATTACTGCCGGCGTATGCCATCGTTCAAAAAAGGGCGGTATATATGACGTTTTCCGCAATCGTGTGATATTCCCGATAGTTGACACACGAGGAAATGTCATAGGCTTCGGCGGACGAGTTATGGATGACAGTACGCCTAAGTACCTGAACACATCCCAGACTCCTGTATTTGACAAGGGAAGAAACCTCTTCTCCCTCAATTTCGCCAAGGATTCAAGCAGTACCATTATGATTCTGGCGGAAGGATATATGGATGTTATCGCCATAAATCAAGCCGGCTTTTCAAACGTCGTAGCAACTCTCGGCACTGCAATAACTGCTGATCAGGCACGGAAAATTTCCCAGTACGCATCGGAAGTCATCATCGCCTACGACAGCGACGGCGCAGGTCAGAAGGCCACCCAGAAGGCTATAGCCCACTTCAATGACGTAGGTCTTAACACAAGGATCCTGCATATTGAGGACGCAAAGGATCCGGACGAATATATCAGAAAATTCGGAGCAGACAGATTCCGGCTGCTTCTCGAAAAATCAGGTGACGCTATCGCATTCCAGATGGAACAGTGTAAGGCAGGTCTTGAGCTTTCAAAGGAAAGCGACAAGGGCAAGTGGCTCAACCGTCTGGTAGAGGTTCTTGCTAATGTCCCCAACAGACTTACAAGGGATGTGTATATTTCCAAGGCTGCATCGGAAACAGGGATCTCTCCTGATACTCTCAGAATGCAGATAGATCTGTTTCTGCGGAGAGAAAGAAATAAACAGAAAAAAAACAACTGGGACACTCTTAAACAAAAGACTGCTCCACTTCAGCAGAGAACTCCTGAGGGTGAACAGCTTCAGCATCTGGAAAAGGCTGAGGAAATGCTTCTGGGATATCTTCTGCTGCATCCCGAAAGCTTTGAACGCATATGCGGAGAGCTTTCATCCGCTGAAAGCACCACACCTTTTTTCAGCAAAACCATTGATACCATGCGGAAGATCTATGCTGAATGCAGAACGTACTCACTTTCTGCTATGGGCGAAAGCCTTTCAACTGAGGAAATGGGACGGCTGTCAAGGATACTTGCTGTCCAGAGAAATGTTCCTCCGGATGAAAAAGCCGCCTCCGACTGCATAAAGACCATCTGCAATAATATAAATATCACTCCTGAAAGTGATGAGGATCTTCTTCGTCTTATCGAACAGAAGAAAAAACGGTAACTCCTATACGTAACAAATCCGCTGTGTGCGGTGAAAGGAATAATGCTATGGAAACTACAAAGACAACCATTGAAAAGCTGCTTGAACAGGGAAAGGCTTCCGGTAAGCTTACTACCAAGGAGATCAGTGATGCGCTGGATGAAATGGATTTTGACGCCGACCAGATAAACGCATTCTATGACGCCTGCGAGCACATGAATATAGCTGTTATTGACGACGCTCCTACTGAAGACGCCGTTGATATGATGGAAAACTTAGAGGCTTCTCTTTCCACAGAAGGTATTGCCATCGACGATCCGGTAAAGATCTACCTCAAGGAAATAGGCAGAGTTCCACTTCTCTCTCCTGATGAGGAAACTGAATTGGCACAGCGTATGGCTGACGGCGATTCCTCCGCTAAGAAGCGTCTTTCTGAGGCCAACCTCCGCCTTGTTGTAAGTATTGCCAAGAAATATGTAGGCAGAGGTATGCAGTTCCTCGACCTTATTCAGGAAGGAAACCTCGGACTTCTCAAGGCTGTAGAAAAGTTCGACTACACCAAGGGCTTCAAGTTCTCCACTTACGCTACATGGTGGATCCGTCAGGCTATCACACGTGCTATTGCAGACCAGGCAAGAACTATCCGTATTCCCGTTCACATGGTTGAAACTATCACCAAGGTAAAGAAGGTTTCAAGCCAGCTTCTCCACGAAACAGGTCACGATCCGTCTCCTGAGGAGATCGCTGACAAGCTGGAAATG
>JAZNOB010000237.1:0-9192 GCA_045580565.1 Ruminococcus sp. | reverse complement strand
ATATACCTGTCATATCACATCACATGGATAATAACCATTATAGCAAATGCACTGTGCTTCCTTATAGTCAGAAAACGGGCTTATCGTAAGACAATGCCTGCTGCGTAAATATACAAAAATGCACCTGCCTTAAATGCAGGTGCATTTTCTATATCAGCTTATGGAACAAGGGGCAGTGCGTCAATTGCAAGAACAAGGAATTTTAGCAGTGCGCCTGCGTCTCCGCCGCCTATGCTGCTGTCATAGACACAGTCAGCATTCAGAAGCTGCTGGTCATTCAGAGTAATTATCTTAGCATTGTACTTATTCAGATAAACAAGGTCAGACATAGATACAGTGTTATCAAGGTTTACATCACCGAACATTACTCCATCCGGAACAGGCTCTACATTAGCGTCTCTTGTATCTGTCGTAACAGTAGTGGTCATTACTGTAGTTGTTGTGGTTGTAGCATCCTCGTCTCCTGATACTGTTGTAGCTGTAGTTGTAGTTTTGCTTGTTGTAGTGGTAGTTTTGCTTGTTGTAGCTGTGGTAGTAGTTGTTGTAACAGGATTTTTTTCCGGAGTTGTACCATCCGGCTCAATGCCCCATACCAGAACATCATCTACATAAACAGGAATAAGCTTGGTCAGAAGAAGAGTATCCTCGCTTATCTCCAGACCCTCACGGCTGTAGTCATCTGTAGGATCCCAGTTTGTCTGGAAGTTTGCGTCCATATCTGCAATAAGACCGAAGTGGAATACTCGTGTGCCGTAAAATTCACAGCCTTCCCAGCTGATCTCAACGTAGTACATTCCATCGTCGTCAACCTTTACAGGCTTTGAGATCGTGGCAAAGGATTCGCCGTTGGTATTTGCATTTTCTTCATCATAGTATATTTCAACGATTACATCATCAACACTCTGACCTGCCGCAACAAGCTCGCTTATATCGAAGTAATAGCGGCACTTGATATTGTCAACATACCTTGGCGGCAGTGAGGTATCGTTGTATATCTTCACCTCTACCTGAGAACGTGCAGTATTCTCCTGAACCACTCTCGCCTCAATGTAATATTCATTGATCTCGCCCTTCATGCTTTCTTCTGACGGCGGGAAGTTCTCCTCAGGCAGATGTCCTGCGTCACGTCCGTAGTACTCATACAGACCAGCACAAGCACCGGTAAATCCAGCGTTATAGTCAACAGCAACCTCGTTGTAGATGTAGTCCTTTGTGATATCCACATGGAAGTCATCCTGATCAGGGCCGCCTACAAGTGCGCCCCAGAGAACGTGGGTCTGATCCTCAGGATCATCCATACTGAGAGTCTTGGAACCGTGTGCTGCTCTGTGGTGAGGATGGCAGGCACCGTTTTCAAGATCGTAGCCTACGATATAGGCTCTGTTCATAGGATTATCGCCCATGATATACTGCATCTGACCGTAAGCCCAGTCTGCAAAGGTCATATCGCCGGTTTCCTTGGCATATACAAGAGCGCACATCTGCGCTGCAGTGTCATAACGTGCTGAACCATAGTTGTTGAGCATTGAGAATCCGGCAGGAGTTTTTGCAAGGAATGCACCATCTGTTTCCGGAAGAGCTGCGATCTCCTCAGCAGTTATCGTTGAATTCCAGAGCAGATCATCAGGGCCGAAATACTTATGGGATGTAACCGCAGGAACATTCGCCGCAACCTTGATGCCGTTTGCTTCGGCATTTTCATGAAGTGCTGCGCCGTCAGCCTCGGTCATGCCTGACCAGTACTCAAGGTTCCAGCGGAAGATGTACCAGTCACGGGAGATATTTGTGATAGGAGCAAGCTTTGCAAATACACCGCCCCATACTGTATCCCAGCAGTGTACCCAGATATTCTGCCAGCAGTTGCCGGTGTCAGCAATGATCCTCTTGAGATAGCCGGTGTAGGGATGTGCGCCCATATCGCCTGTTACGGTTTCATCAACGTGGATGATATGGTCAATGTAATCATAATTTCCTGTACACTCATAGAGCCATACAGCCGCCCATGCAAGCTCGTCGTAGTCGTAGCTTGATGTATAGAAGCCGCCGTCATAGCCAAGGCTTGTAACCTTGTTTCCCTCTTCTTCAGTGTGAGTTTCTCTTGCAAAGTCGTAAAGCTTCAGGGCTGTTTCCAGAGAGCGCTCAGCATACTCAGGCTCAGTGTCCTTGAAGTTAAGATAGTTGATCGCAAGTGAAGCCGCAACGCCTGCGCACATATCAGTTGCAGGAGTTTCAGTTGTTGCAAAGTAAGCCGGTCTTGCAAAATCAAGGAGATTCTCATTCTGAAGCTCCGGCGCATTCCAGTAGTTATGGTCGATATTGCCCTCGCCTACCTGATAGCAGAATGCGATAATATCGCCGTTTTCATCGAAATATGTACAGTCAAGGTAATAATCATTTATCCAGTGGAGAGCGTTCTCAATGTGCCACTGCTGACCTGCGTCTATATAAGCGTCACGGAATTCATAGTAGCCCCAGCCAACAGTTGAAGCTGCATAGCTTCCGGGAAGACAGAACTTTACATGGTCGCCAGCGTCGTGCCAGCCGCCTGTGAGATCCATCGTGCCATTGCCGTCCGGATCGAGGATATGCCCGTATTCGTCGATAAATTCCTGTGAAAGGTTTGTACCCTTCATATCCTCAGTCATGGGGATAAGCGGAATCTCCGCATCCTCAACATGGCAGTCGCCTCGCCATTCAAGGTTCCCTCCTGTAATTCCGTCGCCGCACTTGTTTGCGTCGTAGAAGTACAGTGACAGCTGAAGCGCCTTGGCAAAGTTTACGTCTACCTCCGCAGCTGCAGCTGTGTCCTCAGCAGTTACAGGAAAGCTTGACGCAGAAGCTATCATAGCAAGACCTGTTACTGCACTAAGCAGTCTTTTCATAAAATGCATTTTCATAAACCTCCTTGTTTTCATTTTGCTGCATTTTACCTCATTTTACAATAACAATTGTAAAACATTTAGTCAAAAAAGTCAAGAGGTTACGATAAAATAATACAGTTTTTTCCATAAAAAAGCATTCAAAAACGAAGAAAGGCTGCGCAGAAGCACTGCACAGCCCGTCTTTTATAAAGTAAAGTATCAATATGAAGTGCCCTATTGAACTTCAGCAGGACAGCCATTTTATATATCAGCTCATACTGTCTGAATTATTTCCGCATCCACCGCATCCGTTTTCACCGCTGCATGAACCTGAATACGGACAGCCGATACATTTCTTACCGCTTTTCTTCGCCTTATAGATATAGAATCCGGCAATACCCACAACTGCTATAAGCACAGCGATAATAATAATATTCTCCATAATTATCTCCCGATTTATCTTACAGCCGCAGCCTTTGACTCAGAGCTTTTAACAGCGTGATCAGCTTTCAGCTTTCTGCTGGAATTTACACAGATCGAAGCTATGATCAAAACCATTGCCGCAACTGCAATAAGACCCGGCAGGAAGCCTGAGCCGAAGGCGCCTGTTGTGATAAGCGTACCGATCTGATATACAAGGTATCCTACTGTGAAGCCAACGCTCAGCTGCAAGCCGATTCCGCCCCAGAGCCACTTTGCGCTCTTCATTTCGGCGTTCATTGCACCGATAGCTGCAAAGCATGGCGGTGTGAACAGATTGAACATCAGATACGCCAGAGCCGCAGCCTTTGTGATAGCAAATACAGAAGCAACCTCTGTACCAGCGCCCTCCATAAGTGCAAGCTCCTCAGTGTCGATAAGGTTTTCAAGACCTACGAAGCATACTGCCAGTGTGCCGACAACATTTTCCTTAGCGATAAAACCGGTAATTGCAGCAGCTGCCAGCTGCCATGAAAGTACGCCCACAACCGGAACGAGAAGATATGCGAAAGGTCCTGCAATTGAAGCGAGAATGGATGAATCCGCTGTCTCGGCAACACTGAAGCTCCAGTCAAAGGTCTGCATGATCTGTACTGCCGTATTGCAGATGAGAATGATAGTTGCAGCCTTTACTATATATGCCCAGCCTCTGCTCAGCATTGTCTGACACGCTCTCAGGAGAGAGGGTGCCTTATACTCAGGCAGTTCAATGATAAAGAATGACTTCTTCGCCTTGTAAGCAGTGATTTTATTTACCAGCAGCGCACCAAGGAAGATAAGCACGATACCGGAGAAATACATCAGCGGACTTACCCACCATTCATCTGCAAAAAACGCACCGGCAAAAAGTGCGATTACCGGCAGCTTGGCACCGCAGGGCATAAAGGGTGCAAGCATAGCGGTCGCTCTGCGCTCACGCTCGTTATGTATCGTTCGGGACGCCATAACGCCAGGTATAGCACAGCCTGTTGTAATTACAAAAGGAATAACAGACTTGCCGGAAAGACCGACCTTCTTGAAGATCGGGTCGAGCACTACGGATACTCTCGCCATATAGCCGCAGTCTTCCAGCAGTGCAATAAGAAAGTACATTACCATAACCAGCGCCAGGAAGCCTACTACAGCGATTGCGCCTCCGATAACGCCGTCGATAAGAAGTGCATAGAGCAGCGGATTTGCATTTTCAAAGAAACCGCCTACCCAGCTCTGGAAGGATTCCAGCCATGCAACCAGAGTATCCGCAAGGAACGGGCCTGCCCAGTACTGTGATATCATAAGCACCAGACACATCACAACCGCAAATATCGGAATTCCAAGCCATCTGTTTGTGATAACAGCGTCGATCTTATCTCCTATATTCCTGTCCTTTGTAAAGGTCTTGCGCTTTTCAACATCCGCTACGATCTTATTTACATACTCAAACCGTTTTCTGTCAGCTTCCTCTACAGACTTTCTGTCAGTAAGGTCAATATATGACTGAACGTAAGGTGCGGTCTGTGACTTTCCGGCAGCTCCTATAGCAGCCTTTACGACTTCTGCAAGACCCTCAGATGATGTGGAAACTGTATCTACAACCGGACAGCCCAGCTTTTCAGAAAGCTTTCTGCTGTCGATCCTGTTCTGCTTCTTCTTGTTTACATCCGTCTTGTTAAGAGCAACGACCATGGGGATCCCAAGCTCCAGCAGCTGTGTTGTGAAGAACAGGCTTCTGCTCAGATTTGTTGCATCTACAATATTTATGATAACATCGGGATCTTCATTCTTTACATAAGTGCTTGTTACACTCTCCTCGCTTGTAAAGGGTGACATTGAATACGCACCTGGCAGGTCAACTGCTATCAGTTCCTCGCTTCCGTTCCAGAAGCTTTTCCTGATAGGATGCTCCTTCTTTTCAACTGTAACACCTGCCCAGTTACCCACCTTTTCATTACGTCCGGTAAGAGCATTATACATTGTGGTCTTACCGCTGTTAGGATTGCCTGTTAAAGCAATTCTCATATTAACAACCTCCTTAAAGTTGTGCTTTTTTATATTTAACAGCTTCCGCTGCAAACAGCAAAATAAGTTAGAACCGGCTAACCAAGTGCCAAAAAAATAATCCTAAGATTATTTTTTAATTGATGCCGCTCAGATGATAATTGCTTCAGCAAGCTGATTATCAATGTTGTATCTTCCGTCCTTGATGGATACAATACAACTGCCTCTCAGATGAGAAACCACAGTTATAGGCTCGCCGCTGTAGCAGCCAAGAGAAAACAGAAACGCATCCAGCTCTTCATCATCAGTCTCAATAGCCTTGATGATGTATTCCTTTCCTTCCTCTGCAACGCTCAGGTTCATATTCTTCCCACTCTTTCCTCATGTCCGTTAGCCTATGCTAACCGCACGCCTTTTAAAAAGTTAGAACCGCCTAACTTTTCCCAATTTATTATAGCACACTGAAACCGGTTTGTCAAGACTTACCGCTAAATTTACAAATTACAGCATCTTTTCTCACAAGCGACGGTTTTTTTCGTCGAATCATGCGGTTATTGCCCCAATTAGCTCGGACTAACTAATTGTTATGGTATCATAATATTTTCCTGTTGTCAATAGCTTCTGAAAAAATATTTCTGAATGTGATTGAAAGTGCAGTATAATTGTGGTATAATAAACCTGAAAATAACCACAGGAGGATATTTACAATGAACAGTACAAAGCCTTTAAAAAGAACCGATATTCCGGAGGAATACACCTGGAAGCTTTCCGACCTGTGCGCATCGGATGAATTATTTGAAAAGCAGCGTGCAGAGGTTCAGGCGGCTCTGCCTGCGCTTTCTGCATATCAGGGCAGACTGAATGAAGGCGCAGATATTGTACTGAGCTTTCTTGAAAAGCTTGAGGAGACTGAGCAGCTTTTTGAGACTCTCTATGTGTATGCAAATATGCACCTGCATGAGGACATGAATGTAACAAAGTATCAGGGCTATTCCGCCCAGATGCAGATGCTTGCGTCTCAGCTTTCAGCTTCATGTGCGTTTTTCCAGCCGGAGCTTCTTGCGCTCCCAGAGGAACAGCTGAAGTCTTACACAGCGGATGAGACTCTCTCCCACTACCGCCTGCTTCTTGAGCGCATTCTCAGAATGAAGCCCCATACCCTATCTGCATCAGAGGAGGCGATTCTTGCGAAATCCGGCGAAATGGCATCAGCCGCTGACGATATATTCAGTATGCTCAATGACGCCGACCTGAAGTTCGGTGAGATTACAGACTCTGAAGGCAAGCCTCAGGAGCTTACTGTCGAACGCTTCGTAAGCTTTATGGAATCACCCGACCGCAGAGTACGAATGGATACCTTCAAGCGTTTTTATGAGGTATACGGTCAGTTCAGAAACACCATCGGCGCATCCTATGGGGCGAGTGTTAAGAAAGCGAGGTTCTATTCCGAGGTAAGGGGCTACAATTCAACGCTGGAGCAGTGTCTTATGCAGAATGAGATACCTGTAGAGGTTTATGACAAGCTTATCTCAGCTGTAAGGGAAAACCTTCCCGCAATGCACAGATACATCGCTCTGCGCAAAAAGGCTATGAATATAGAAGAACACCATTTCTACGATAACTATGTATCCCTTGTACCTGACTACAGAAAGAAGTTTACCTTTGACGAGGCAAAGGAACTGGCAAGAAAGGGACTTGCACCTATGGGCGAGGATTACCTCAGGAGACTTGAAGAGGGCTTCTCTGACCGCTGGATAGATGTTTACGAGAATATCGGCAAGTGCAGCGGCGCATATTCATGGGGCGCATACGGTACGCACCCTTACGTGCTTCTCAATTATCAGGGCGAGCTTAATGACGTATTTACACTGGTGCATGAAATGGGTCATGCTCTCCATTCAATGTATTCACACGAATCTCAGTCATATACCTATGCAGGCTACAAAATTTTCGTTGCAGAGGTTGCGTCTACCTGCAATGAGGCACTTCTTATAAGATATATGCTTTCCCAGTGCACCGACAAGCAGGAACGTGCGTATCTGATAAATTATTTTATCGACCAGTTCAAGGGAACTCTTTATCGTCAGACAATGTTTGCGGAATTTGAGAAGGCTGCCCATGAGCTTTACGCAAAGGGCGAACCTCTTACACCAGAGGGACTCTGCGACATTTACCGTCAGCTTAATGCAGATTATTTCGGAGATGACATGGTAATTGACGAGGAAATCGCTCTTGAATGGATGCGTATACCTCATTTCTACAGTGAGTTTTATGTATACCAGTACGCAACAGGCTTTTCTGCTGCGATCGCTCTGTCAAACCGTATTCTCAAAGAGGGGGCACCTGCTGTAGAGGATTATATAAAGTTTCTCCGTGGCGGCAGCTCTGCTACTCCCATTGAGCTGCTTAAAATCGCAGGAGTTGATATGACATCACCTGAACCTGTAGCTGACGCACTGAAGCTGTTCTCCGAGCTTGTTGATGAGCTTGAAGAGCTTTTGCTGAACTGAATATAATGCAAAAAGGCACTCCGTTTTCACAGAGTGCCTTTAGTTTATATAGAAGCGTCCTCAAATCCGAATCTTTCTTTCAGCACCTCACTCAGAGAATCATACCGGAAGCACACAGTCTCATCATGGTGCACAAACGTCAGACTGTGAGAATACAGCGCAATTCCGCCTGAATGCTGACTTCCGTATTTTTTGTCACCTATAATGGGACGCTTTCGTGATGCGAACTGGACACGTATCTGATGAGTTCTGCCTGTATACAGCTTCACCCTCACAAGAGAAATACTGTCTGTACTTATGAGCGTTTCATAATGAAGTTTTGCGTACTTCACACCTATTCGCTCTCTTTTCACCACAAAGGTCTTGTTCTTCTTAGAATCCTTAAAAAGCAAGTCTTCAAGGAAACCTGAATCATTTTCAGGTACACCCTCAATAACAGCAGCGTACTCCTTCTGGAATATACCGTTTTGCATCTGCTCAGACAGTACTGCCGCAGTTTTCTTATTCTTTGCGTAGACCATAACGCCGCTGACTTCCCTGTCAAGACGGTGCACACAGAAAACGTCTCCCAACAGTGACTCCATATTGGTCTTTCCGAAGCTGTCCTTCTGGGAAAGCACACCCTCCGGCTTTATGCAGACGATAATATCCTTATCTTCGTAAACACGCCTTATCTCACTCATATATATATCTCCAGTGCACTTCTTATTAGTGCTATTTCCGTTTTTTGCTGTCAGCATTATTACTCCTGCTGCGGCTGTTGACGCTATGAGGCTTCTGTTCCAGTTCGAGAGGTACTACAGTATCAACGTGCCACGACACGTCCGAAATGATGTCAAACAGCGGTATTTCATTGAAATCCTTGCTTGGAAAGCAATCAGATGTGGATTTCCGTGCATAGGAAGAAGACTGCTTGCCATTTCCAAAGCGCCAAATTGGCACTTTGAAATGTTCAGAATTGCACTTTGAATGCTTTCCTTGTAATCAATAAGTACAACCATTCAAGCACCCTCCGTATCATGCGGATAGGTGTATTTCCTTAGTTCGAGTGATACTCAAACCTCTCAATCTGACAGATATGCTTCTTTTCTTTCTCATCATAATTGATACCAACAAGGAGAATATCTCCTGAGCCATCTCGATACGCTCTGCAGCTTCGTCGCCGTCCATGCGGAGGGTGACTTTCAGCAGGGCATCAGAGTTTTTGATAACTCTGGAGAGTTCTTCACGGGAACTATTTTTCGTCGCTCGGATGAACTATGTACGGACTTCTTCGTTCGGGATATAAACCGATCTTTTTCGTTACCGTTGTAGGCAAGGCGGCCCCGCAATTATCAGATTGGAGAAAATCTCTTTTGAATCAC
>JAZNOB010000236.1:0-5899 GCA_045580565.1 Ruminococcus sp. | reverse complement strand
GTCTTAGAAAGACAATTTCATCACACAACTCCTTGGCTCACAGAACGACATGGCTACGATCCGACTTTGCCCGGAAAAAACCGCCGCAGAAGCCCTGCAGCGGTTTTGTTTGATATGCTGTTAAACCTCGTGAGCATCTGCTACAGCGTCTCGTCTGAAAAGGAGTGATACGCACCATATTGCGCTGATGGCAACGAGAATATACACTGCACGGCTCAGCAGGGAGTTGACTCCACCGAAAAGCCATGCAACAAGGTCAAACTGGAAAATACCCACCAGACCCCAGTTTACTCCGCCGATGATCAGCAGAATCAGAGCAATTTTATCCCACATAAATTTCACCTCACTTAGGAAAGGGTGCTGCGTCTTGCTTGGCAGCACCAGTGCTTTGCGCCATTATTATGGCTGTATTGCGAGGTATTTATTCAGTTCAGCCGCTGGAAATCCCTTGCTTTTATCCTGTTTGAAATTGTGTGCATATTAGACAAAATAAGGTACCTTGTGTAATTTTTTTCCTGAATCTCTTGACTGTGTCCGGTAAATAGTGTATAATAAACATAGTGAGAGTAATCCATATTTTGAATTATTATCACTCGTTTTGTTGTCTCCTTTCTTTTGTTCTATTTTATAATTTGTTATTACCGGTGCAGGATGTGCGCCGGTATTTTTTTTGCCATGATGCAAAAAAACTGCTGCGACTAATATCGCAGCAGCCTGATTTTTACTTTTCTACATATTCTCTTATTCTGAGATATATTCCCAGCTTTTCAGCCAGAGCCTTTGACGCCTCGATCTCCTCAGGGGGTATAACATCTACCACCGTGAGCATGACCTTGTCGGCATACTCCTTGCACTCGGAAGCGAATTTCTGCATAGCTTCAAAGGATATTTCCCCGAACTTCGGACGTGTTACACGGAGGTACTCCTCCTTTGTGCCGGCATTCAGACTTACTGAAACTGTATTTATCCTGCCCTTCAGCAAATGGGCTGTAGGCTTTTCATTGATAAGGTCGGACAGTCCGTTTGTGTTGAGTCTCGTAGGGATATCCGGATAATTCGCCCTGATATAATCGGCAGTTCCGCAAAGCAGATCAAGTGCTGCTGTAGGCTCGCCGTATCCGCAGAATACTATCTCCGTGTACTTTTCGGGATCAGCCTTGCGGATAGCCTCGCACATTTCCTCCAGAGTCGGCTCACGCTCCAGCCACAGCGGATCAGAACCGTATGCGCCGTCAGCATTGTTGCGTATACAGAATGTGCACGCACAGGGGCAGCGGTTTGTCAGATTAAGATAAAGCTTATCCTCAACGGGATAGGCAAGGGTCATTGATTTTTTCATTACAGTTTACCTCTTTATCAAGCAAGGGCATAGAACTGATGCCAGCTGCCGTAGTCCTCAAAGTGCTCATCGAGAGTTTTCTTGCCCGTGTAGCCGGGGTCGTTGATGGAGAAATCAGCTGGTGTAAGGTCATCGGGAGTTCCCTTTGTACAGCCTGTTACCAGCACATAGTGCATTCCGCCGTAGGAATTTTTTGCGCCTACAATAACGGGGCCCTTCTCCAGACGCTCAAAAAGCTCGCAGAGGTTCTCGTTCTCACTCTGGTCAGCGATAGCCTTTACCTCATAGCCCAGATTATAGACCTCTGCCCAGAGCAGAGAATTGTTGCTGTAGGTCAGGTACTCCTTGCACATAACGTCAGGAGTTATCTCTGTACCTGTATAATATGAGTGCATCATAGCCATACAGCTTGTGAGACAGCCCACCTGTGCAATGGTCTTAGTGCCGATGTAAACGCTGCCCCATCTTTCGTCAGCCTGAGCGTAATAGGGCACATCATAGGAAACGCCCGGCACAGTCTGGGAAATAAGTGCGCCGAACTGGTCGAACTCACACAGGATGCCGTCAATGACTGCGCTTCCTGTAACCTTGCCGGCTTCAGCGTCAACGTAGTAGGTCTTGCTCATATAGCTTACCCAGCCAGTCTGGAGCTGTCCGTTCAGAGGGTTATAGTAATAGCGGCTGTTTCCGATAAGCTGCCAGCCGGTCTTGAGAGTGCCGTCTGCTGTGAAAAGGTAGGTATATCCATCCGGCAGCACAGCTGTACCCTTTGCGTAAGTACCGTCCTCATAGTAATAGGAGAAGGTCTCTCCGCAGTCTCTGGTATACCAGCCTTCCTCGGAAATGCTGCTTTCTTCGATAGTGTATTCTTCTGTATATGTTCCGCCCTCGCCCATTGTAAGGAAAGTTACCTCATTCTCAGCAAAGGCAGCTGTTGTCATGATTCCTGCGAGCATTGCACAGCTGATAAAGGCTGCACAGCTCTTCATTATGTGATGCACTGCATACACATCCTTCCGTTGTTTTTCCGGTTTGTAATCGTTTTTCTTCGCAAACAGGTGAAGCTGTCACCAATTTGTCACCATTACTATTATACCACATTCCCACCAGATGTCAAGGAATACTCAGGGATGTTCAGAAATTATTATTATTTATGGCAGGGTAAATTGTAGTTTGCAGCTGGCGCCAGCTGCACCGCATAAGGCTCCCTTTGAGAAAGGGAGCTGTCAGCGAAGCTGACTGAGGGATTGGTTTTCGAAGCGAAAAGCTGAAATTTCAGTTTGTCTATCACTGAGCAATCCCTCCACCGCAGCAAGCTGCGGTCAGCTCTGCACGCCCTTCGGGTGCCCCTCCCTTTAACAAGGGAGGCTTATGATGCACGCTATAACTCAACACTAAATTATAATTTACACTTCCCCAACATTATATAGAGAACCACAAAAAGCTGCTGCAACCGACCGGTTACAGCAGCTTTGATTATAATATTATACGTGTGCAGAGTAGTTGGGAGCTTCCTTAGTGATCTGGATATCATGAGGATGGCTCTCGATAAGACCTGCGCTTGTGATCTGAACGAACTTAGCTCTCTCGTGCATTTCCGGAATTGTCGGACATCCGCAGTAGCCCATACCGGCTCTGATACCGCCGATAAGCTGGAACACGCTGTCAGCAACTGCGCCCTTGTAAGGTACACGGCCTTCAACGCCTTCCGGAACGAGCTTCTTTGCGCCAGCCTGGAAATATCTGTCCTTAGAGCCGCAAGCCATAGCAGCAAGACTTCCCATACCACGGTAAACCTTGAACTGTCTGCCCTGATAGATCTCAGTTTCGCCCGGAGATTCCTCGCAGCCAGCCAGCAGTGAACCGAGCATTACTACGCTTGCACCAGCAGCGATAGCCTTTACGATATCGCCGGAATACTTGATACCGCCGTCAGCGATTACCGGAATACCGTACTTCTGAGCAACCTTAGCTACATCGTAAACAGCAGTGATCTGAGGTACGCCTATACCTGCAACAACTCGTGTTGTACAGATAGAACCGGGGCCGATACCAACCTTTACAGCGTCTGCGCCGGCAGCGATGAGGTCCTCAGCAGCCTCAGCTGTTGCTATATTACCTGCAATTACCGGAATATTCGGGAATGCAGCCTTTACCTTCTTGAGACACTCCATAATATTCTTGCTGTGACCATGTGCAGAGTCAAGAACCAGAACGTCAACCTGAGCTTCAACCAGTGCGCCGGCTCTTTCCAGAACGTCACCTGTGATACCAATAGCAGCACCGCAGAGAAGTCTGCCCTTGCTGTCTCTTGCAGAATTGGGGTACTGTACAGCCTTTTCAATATCCTTGATAGTGATAAGACCCTTCAGATAGCCGCCGTCGTCTACCAGCGGAAGCTTTTCGATCTTGTGCTTACGCAGAATTGCCTGCGCTTCATCCATAGTTGTGCCGACAGGTGCTGTAATGAGATTCTCCTTTGTCATTACGTCGCCGATCTTCTGGTTGAAGTCGGTGAGGAAACGCATATCACGGTTTGTGATAATGCCGACCAGCTTGCCTTCCTTGTCAACTACCGGAACGCCGGAGATCTTGTACTTACCCATAAGGCTGTCTGCATCAGCAACTACATGATCCTCTGTAAGTGAGAAGGGATTAGCGATAACGCCATTCTCAGAACGCTTAACCTTGTCAACCTCTTCAGCCTGCTGTTCAATAGTCATATTCTTATGAATAATACCGATACCGCCTTCACGGGCAATGGCGATCGCCATTTTTGCCTCTGTTACAGTATCCATCGCAGCTGTCATGATCGGAGTGTTAAGCTCTACGCCCTTTACAAGAGTAGTGTGCAGATCGATCATATTCGGCGTTACATCAGAAGCACCGGGAATCAGCAGTACATCGTCAAATGTAAGTCCCTGCTTGCCGAACTTGTCAGAACACATTTCTGTTACCATACTATCGCCCTCCATACACCGATGAAGCCTTCGGACGCTTCATCTCAATTCAAGTTATTAGATAAATTATAACCGATTTTACCGTTTTCGTCAAGAGGGTTTAGCGGCTTTTCTGTAACAAGGAGTTGAATTTTTTGGAATGATGTCGGATAACGTAAAACGCCATGGTATCCGGACAGTATATGCGCAGAATTGCGCAGGAAACGGCACAGCATCCGAAATGCTTAAAGTTCTGTTGACAAGGATGATGCACTGCGTTATAATAATAGTATATAATAAATTCCGAAAAAAGAGGAAAACATTATGAGGACAAGATTTACAATTTTATTATTGAGCGTATGCCTGTCAGCAGCAGCTCTGACAGCAGGCTGCAGCGGTGATACATCCGGTGATCCTGCAAAAATGACCTCTCAGCAGGTGGTTGAGGATATGCGCATCGGATGGAATCTGGGCGACACGCTGGATGTGGGTGCAGCAGACCGTGACGGTGACGGCAGAGTGAACGAAGCTCCGGCTGAGGGCGAGGAGGTAGACGAGACTTTGTGGGGAAATCCGGCGGCAACTCAGGAGCTTTTTACAGCCCTTGCCGAGGACGGTGTGAACGCAGTCAGAATACCTGTGACATGGCGTGACCATGTATCCGATGACGGAAGCTGGACGATTTCCGAGAGCTGGATGGAGCGTGTTCATGAGGTGGTTGACTATGCTCTCAGCGAGGATATGTATGTTATCATCAACCTCCACCACGACGGCGGCGGCGACCCGAGATTCGGCGCATGGATACGAACTGACTATGACGGCTTCGGGGATGTGCAGGAGAGGTATATCGCCATGTGGCAGCAGATATCGGAGAGCTTTAAGGACTATGACCATCATCTGATATTCGAGTCTATGAACGAAGTAGGCTTTGACAGGGCATCCGAGGAGCTGGCATATACTATGCTCAATGTACTGAATCAGGATTTTGTTGATACAGTGCGTGCAAGCGGCGGCTGCAATGAGACAAGGCATCTGCTTATTGCGGGCTACTGGACGGATATTCAGGCTACCTGCAATGACAGGTATGAGATGCCGGAGGATGAAGCCGGAAGATGTATCCTGTCGGTGCATTATTACACTCCCTATGAATTCTGCATAGCTCAGAGGCATTCCAGATGGGGTGGTCAGACGGATATCCGGAAGCTTGAGGGACTGTTCGGGATGATGAAGGAGAATTACGTTGACGAGGGCGTACCGGTTATAATCGGCGAATACGGCGTGACACCTGACAGAGAGGCTGCAAGCAGAGTTTTCTTCTATGAGATGGTTGCAAAGACAGCGAAGGATTATGGCATGGCAGCGTTTCTGTGGGATAACGGTTCGGAGCTTGACCGTAATACATACGAATGGAAAACCGACGGAGTTATAGAGGCATTGCAAAGGGCTACAGCCGGTGAAGAGTATACGCCGGTGAAGATGGGGTAAATTGTAGTTTAGCGTGCAAAGCAAATGCGCAAAGCGCACCGCCCAAGGCTCCCCTTAGTAAGGGGAGCTGTCAGCGCAGCTGACTGAGGGGATTGTAAAAAGCGCAGTAACGCTGAAATTTCAGCCTACTTTTCTA
>JAZNOB010000235.1:0-3208 GCA_045580565.1 Ruminococcus sp. | reverse complement strand
TAACGCCTCTCAGATGTTCCTCGATGAGCATATCACACCTCCTCTAAGGTCACGGAAAACTCATATGCTCCACGTCCGAAACGGTCGTACTTGCCAAGCCTGCCGTAGGAACAGCTCATTCCGGCGTTTGGGAGGGCTGTTCGAGAATCAGCAATTCGCTTGATGCTAATATCAGAGGATTTATAGAAATTGCCCTCCTGTACCAGATGCTCTATGTTGCCGATGCAATCCGTTTCAACATCCATGCCATCAATATATTTTAAATGTATCTCCGTGGAACTGAATAGCTTCCGCAGTTCATTCAGATACGTGGTATTCGCTTCAATGGTCATGGCAATTCTGCGCTTTCCGGCACGTATCGGATAAATGATCTTTTTGCCGGATTCATTCTGAAAACTCTTGGTTTCTTCAGAATAGGAAACATCAAATTTCAAGAAATTGCACAGTACATATTCCGTGCCGCCGATAGTGTGGAAAATAGCCGTCATATGCTCCAGCCTCCTGAGTTTGCGTTTTCATCGGCAACTGCGCTGACGATAAAACCTCTTATCTCCTCGTCGCCGATGTAGATATTGATTTTCGGTACGGCAGATGTGCCCTGAGAGCCGTCAGGATGAGCTGAGACAGCCGGAACGGCTTCAGGCTGAGAAGTGTACACCTCACGGTAAACAGGCGAATACGCGCTTACTGAGGACGCTCCCTGTGCGTTCATGATGCTGAGAGTACCGGCAACAGCAGCGTCAGCCATCTGTGCGGTGGCGGCTTCTACGTCGGGGATGCCTTCCTCTACGCCGATTACCATACCTTTGTCGAAATAACCGCCCATTTCTTTTGCAACTCTGGATGGAGATTTAATGCCCAGACGAGCTTTTGCTTTTGCAACTGCAGCGTCTACCAATCCACCATAAGCTGCTTCAACAGCAGGAGTACCGGCTTCTATACCTTTTTGAAGTCCGGAACAATAGTCAAGACCTAAGCTTTCGCCTATGCTGTCCATGTCCTCACCGTTGTCAACTCTTTCTTCGATATGTGATATAAGAGCGGCGATTTTTTCATCTTCTGATAAACCGGATTCAACAAGGGTCTGGATGAAGTTTCTTCCGGCTTCATCAGCTGAACCGTTAAGTTCTTTCAGATACTCATCGAATGCCAGATCTTTTAACATCGCAGCTTCTGCAACATCATCTTCGGTGAATATTTCCGGATTCTGTTTGTGCATTTCTACAATATCCTGATAAGCTTCAGAATATCTCTTATATTGTTCTGTGAGTTCTTCCAGAGAAGCAAGATCTGCTGTCATGAAGCCAGACTGGATCATACTTGAAAGCTCTGCTACGCCGCCGTAATCTTTGTTATCATAACTGTCCAGAGCACCTTCGTAAAGCTGTATAAACGATGACATTTCCTGAATAGTCGCCGTGCCCGCTTCAAAGGATTTATACAAACCTTCTTCGCCGTTCAGCTTTTCTTCAATTCCGTCAATATCAGCTTCAAGTTCTTCTATACTGCGATAATATTCATCAGCAGCAAACTCAGGTGCTGTAGTAATATCGTTCTGGTCATACCAGCCCTGAAAACCGATAGATTTCAAATTGTTCAGCTTAGCCTGCTTTTCTGCAAGATCAGCTTCAACAGCTGTAATTTCTTTTTGCTGATCGGCAACATCCTTTATAAGCTGCTTTCGCTCAATCAGTTTTTCATTGTAGTCCGTCTCATACGCAGAGAGCAGAGACTGAGCACGCTGCTTTTCAATGAGGTTATCAATTTCGCCGGAAAGCCTCTGGTATGATTCTACAACCTTGTCATTTTTAGTAAGTACACCGTTGGAAATATCATAGCACTCTCCGGTGTATGCACTGAGCTTTTCAAGAAGCCCGGTTACTTCTTCCTCTGTGCCCTCCTTTATCCTGCCGTCTGATTCGATAAGCTCATCCAGCTTTTCTTTTATAGCTACGATGTTCTGATATTCTACTTCAGCATCCGAAGCAAGTGATTCTCTGGACTGCTCAAATTCTTCCCATGATTCAGCAGCATCCTTGATACTGTCAGCGATATTCTGCTGTTCGTCTGTAAGTTTGGCAGAGGCTTCCCGCACATCGTCAAGATGCTCCTGCCATTCACGGGTTTCGGTTGCAATAACAGAGCCTAAGCCCACCACCGCACTGACCCCCAGCGCTATCCAGCCCAGCGGATTAGACGTATTCAGCGCAGTAAACGCCGCCTTTACGGTCTTGATGGTCTTTACGGCAGTACTGCCAAACTCGACAACCTTTGTTGTGACAAACGCCGCCGCAATAGCCGTTGCAATGGGCTTGCCGTACTTGACTATCTCGTCAAGGTTGTCCGATACCCAGCCGAGAGCCTCCTTGATCTCCGGCATATACTCCTTAGCCAGAGGGACGATTATCTCAGTCTCCACCTGTCTCCGGAGGGATTCAAACTGACTTTCAAGGTCGTTGTACTTTACCTCTGCCATGCCCTCCAGCGCACCGGAGGCTATGTCTGCGCCGTCCGTTACAGATGCAAGTGTGGTCACCAGACCGTCGCCCACATCCTCATACATAGAGCCGAGGAGACCTACAGCCGCAGTATTCCTTGCAACAGGGTCCTCCAGATAGTTTATAGCTGTGATAGTCTCTGCAAAGGCGTCCTGCGCCGTCTGACCGCCTGCGGCAAATTTCGCCGCCATTTCCTCTGCATCCATGCCGAGTACAGCGAACGCCTCAGCTGTAGTCTCGCTGCCGTCCTTTGCTCTTGTATTAAGCTCACGGACTGCGTCGCCAACCTTGTCAATGCTGTATACGCCGTTATCTCCGGCATTTATAAGCATCGTCATAAACTGGTCAGCGGAAAGTCCTGCCTCGGCTGCATCTGCGGAATATTCGTTCAGCGTGTCGAGCAGTTCACCGGAGGAATCTGCACCCTTCTGTGCACCTGTCGCAATAAGGTCGTATGCCTTCTGAGCGTCAATGCCCAGATTGCTAATCATGGATTTAGCCGCCTTTGTGGATTCAGCGACCTCATAGCCGAAGGTATCCTTCAGCAGGAATGCAGACTCTGTTGCCGTCTGAAGCTCCTCATCCGCAAGCTCAAGCTGCTTGTATACCTCTGCTGCACCTGCCGCTGCGTCCTCCATGCTGTCACCGAAGTTGTTATTATACACATTGGATGCAATGGACTGGAGGTTCTGAAGTTCCTTTCCGGCTGC
>JAZNOB010000234.1:0-9085 GCA_045580565.1 Ruminococcus sp. | reverse complement strand
ACTACAACAACAACTACAACCACAACTACAACCACAACTACAACCACAACAACGACCACAACGACAACAACAACCACCACAACAACTACGACAACAACCACCACAACAACTACGACCACCACGACCACCACAACAACCACGACAACGACGACGACAACCACAACCACAACAACAACTACTACAACAACTACAACAACTACAACAACTACAACAACAACAACCACAACAACTACAACAACAGAAGCTTATCCTGTATCAAGCTCTGTATCTGCTGTTGCGATTGAGCCGCACTTCTACTTCTCTGTAGATGACAGAGAGTTTAGCATTACTGATCTGTTCGAATCCCTGACTCTGTTCACAGAGTACTCTGACGGTACTATCGAAGAAACAGACATTACTGCTCAGGTTGATTTCAATGGCCTGACACCTATGGCTCTGTTCAACGACGAAGCAGCTGAGAATATCGCTGCAGATCTGTACGAAGGCGTTTATGCCGGCTATGTAAGCCCGTACTTCAACGGCGAGGCACTGCCCGTATCATCACTGGTATACATCGGTGTAAAGGGCGACGCAACTCTTGATGGTAAGGTTGGTCTGGACGACGCTTCTTCAGTTCTGACATACTACGCTTATGTAGGTGCAAGCCTTACACCTTCACTGACAGGTACAACAGGTGACTATGAGACACTTGCTTACTTCCTGGGTGATGTTGATACAGAGTCTACAGCAGGCGTAAATACAGACGCAGCTATGCTTAGTCTGGATGATGCTTCCTTCATCCTGTCCTACTATGCTCAGAACGGTGCTTCCCTGAATCCTCAGTGGGATGTAATCATTCCTTCACTGAAGGAACTGGTAGGTTCTCTCTGGTATGACCGTGCACAGGCTGCTGTCTGAGTCACAGGTTAAAACTTAAAATTCAAGCAGAGTTTTCTGCAAAAGCGGTATTGCCTTCGGGCAGTACCGCTTTTTGTTTGTAGGAAATCATAAAAAGCCAGTCTGTACTCAGTGCATTTTGACAAATGCAAAAAAATACGAAAAATCCCTTGAAAAATAATCGTTTTTATTATATAATATAAAGAGAAGAAAGAGTCTGATGTTTACAGAAGGAAGGTCACTTGATATGTGCAGGATCCTTGTCACAGGTGGTGCGGGATTTATCGGGAGTCATACGTGCGTGGCGCTGATAAACGCTGGTTTCAGCATTGTGGTTATGGATAATCTCAGCCGTTCCGGCGAGGAAAGCCTTCGCAGAATCAAGGCAATTACCGGAACTGAGCCGTGCTTTTATAAAGGCGATGTCTGCGATAAGGCTGCCGTGGAACGTGTGTTTCGGGAGAACGATATATCAGCAGTTATACATTTCGCCGGTCTGAAGGCTGTGTCAGAATCCCTTGCAATGCCCTTGATGTACTATCATAATAATGTTTATGGTACGATGCAGCTCATAGATGCAATGGAAAACGCAGGATGCAGAAAGCTCGTGTTTTCATCGTCGGCGACAGTTTACGGCGACAGGAATGATCCGCCCTATACGGAGGAGATGATGCTGAGTGCTGTGAATCCTTACGGTCAGACCAAGATAATGGTGGAGCAGATCCTTGCGGATCTGTGTGCTTCCCAGCCGGAATGGAGCGTTGCTGCACTTAGATATTTCAATCCGGCAGGTGCACATAAAAGCGGACTTCTGGGTGAATCGCCATTCGGAGTGCCCAGTAATCTGATTCCGTGTATAGCGGATACGGTTACAGGTAAAAGAAACTCACTGCCGGTATTCGGTACGGATTATAATACTGCCGACGGCACAGCAGTCCGCGATTTTATTCATGTTATGGACGTGGCAGAGGGTCATATTGCAGCCCTTCGGGAATATACTGATAAGCGAAACGGTTTCCGGGCTTTCAATCTTGGCACCGGCAAAGGCTCAAGCGTCTTTGAGGCTGTCAGAGCCTATGAGGCTGTAAGCGGCAGAATGGTTCCTCTTGAGCTGAAGCCAAGACGTACAGGCGATACTGCTATTTCATATGCAGACCCTTCCCGTGCAGAAACAGAGCTTCACTGGAAGGCAAGAGCGGACCTTATGGAAATGTGTGAGGACAGCTGGCGATTTATCTGCCGGAATCCACAAGGCTTATAAAGAACAGGAGATAATTATGGATATGACAGCAACCTTTCAGGAGGCGATAAACGACTTCCTGATAATAGTAATAGCGGTGGCGATAGTGCTTGTGCTGGTAGTGATACTTGGTTCAAGAAAGAGCCGTTTCCGCCGTAAGTTTGACGAGATTTTCGGACAGGATACTGTGGGTTCCGCCGGTCATAGGATGGAATTCAATAAAGAATACTATATAACAGGAGAGAAGAATATGCGTTTGTTTTCAAAGGGTAAGAGCCCCACAAGAACAGAGATGGTAACGCTGGTGCAGAAGGTAGATGAGCGCCGCCGCACTCTCGATCCCAGCGGTACTTCCAAGCTTTACAATGAGTACTATGAGCTGATTTTCCGTACACGTAAGGGCGAGATCCTGCATATCGTCACAACTAAGGTCGTATACAAGGAGATTCCCTTCAACCAGACCGGTTCGCTGACATTCAAGGGTGAGCAGTTTATCAAGTTCAAGTTTCTCGGCGGTGAGATCACAGAAGCATCCAGCAACTTCAACACCGGCAAGCTGCAGGTGTAGCAGCTGTAAGAGCAGTACATATGAGCTGTCCGTTTACGGGCAGCTTTTTTGTTTTCCGGAATCTGCCGAGCTTCGTGCGTGCAGAAAGTTCGGGTTTTCTTTACATCTTGTTCCAAGTGAAAATAATTTCCTCATATGTATATTTTTCTTGAAAAAACTCTTGACAAACTAATTTGAAAAGTGTTATAATAAATTTGGAAAAGTGTACGTAATATTCGTTTATTAAGACACTCGCTTCTGCGTAAGGAGTTCGCAGAAGCAACGAATGAAACAAATAAAATGAGAGGGGTAATTACTATGCAAATGAAGAAAACTAAGGTGTTCCTGTCCGCACTTATTGCAGCTGCTACTGCGTGTTCATCTCTGCTTCCTATGGCAGCGTCCGCAGAAAGAACAAAGGAAGAAGCTTACGGCACAGACACTTATGCTGCACGCTTCATGTCTCTGTATGATGATGTAATCACAAACGGTATTGACAATGGCTATTTGTCTTCTGTTTCCACAGTTGACGGCGGCTTTGGTGCTCCCTATCACTCTGTAGAAGAGCTGTGTATCGAAGCACCTGACTATGGTCACGAGACGACTTCAGAAGCTCTGTCTTATCTGGTATGGGTAGCGTCAATGAGAGATAATATCGTAAGCGACGCTATTGCCGGCGATATTACTATCAAGAATGTTAAGGATGCTGCTGATGATGAAGTAGGCGATCTGGCTAAGGCTTGGCTGACAATGGAATCCACACTGGTTCCGGACGCTCAGGGTACATTCATGACAAAGGGCAGCACTCTTGAGGCTACATACTCTGACGAATGGGAACAGATTGAACTGTATCCTACAGATATGGATAACAATATAAAGGGTAAAAACCCAATCCATCAGCATTTCTGCAGCGCATACGGCACCGACAAGGGTCTGTATCTGATGAACTGGCTGGCTGACGTAGACGACTGGTATGGCTTTGCAGCAGGCGTTTCTGATGAATACAAGCAGCAGAATGTAAACGGCAATTTTACAATGATCAATACATTCCAGCGTGGTGAACAGGAATCCTGTTGGGAAACGATTCCCCACGCATCCGTTGAAGAACTGAAGTTCGGTGTAACCGGCAACGGTATGAAGGCATTCTTTAACACTGAAGCAAAGGTAGCTGCTCAGTTTGCTTATACAAATGCTCCTGACGCTGAGGACCGTGCAATTCAGGCTGTTTACGCTGCAAATCGTTGGGGCGTAGGCGAACAGACTGTTGACTCCAAGTGGGGCGGCGAACAGACCCTGTCACAGCTTGCTGGTAAGATGGGTGACGAATGCCGTAACAATATGTACGATAAGTACTACATCCAGATCGGTGCTCAGAATAAGACTGCTGGCCCTGGCAGCGACAGCGGTAAGCACTACCTGATGAACTGGTATACATCATGGGGCGGCGCTCTCGACGGTTCATGGGCATGGCAGATCGGCGCTTCACACTGTCATGAATTCTATCAGAACCCGCTTGCAGCTTATGCTCTGCTTTACGATAATGACCTGAACGCTGGCATGAAGGCTACCGGTGCAACACAGGATTATGAGACATCTCTCCAGAGACAGATGGAAATGTATCTGTGGCTGCTGTCCGCAGACGGCCCCATCGCTGGCGGCTGTACAAACTCCTGGAAGGGACGTTACGAGGAATATCCTGCAAATCAGGCTCTGTTCCACAATATGGCATATCTGGAACACCCTGTATATGCTGACCCCGGCTCCAACCACTGGATCGGTAACCAGGTATGGGCTGTACAGCGTCTGGCTGAACTTTACTATGTTGTTAAGAACGGCGGCAATGCAGGCAATGTAAATATCGGCGGCATGAACCTTGAAGAATCTCTCGAACTGATCCTTGATAAGTGGGTAGGCTGGTTCCTTGACAACACGATCCTTGGTGAAGCAACAGAAACTATTGAGATCACAGACTACTATGAACCTTATGATAAAGAAATGCAGACATGGGTAGTTCCGGATCCGTCCACAGCAGTTGATGATGGTATCAACTATAAGATCCCTGCATCCCTTATCTGGGATGGTCAGCCTGAGGACTGGAACAACAAGTATGTTGAAAACACCGATCTCCACTGCACTATCGTGGGCTATGGCGACGCTGACCTGGGCTGCGTATCCTCACTGGCTAATACTCTTATCTATTACGCTAAGGCAAAGGGTGTAAAGGCTTCTGATATCTTCGACGCTGAGGAATCCTACAAGACTGCACGTGGTACAGACGCTTCAACTGAGGAATACGGCAAGCAGGCTCTGTATCTTGCAAAGGAACTTCTTGACCGTGAATGGGATAAGTTCCGTGATGATATCGGTCTGGGTGCTCCTGACAAGAATTCCAACCTTGTACGTCTTTGGGAGACAAAGCTCGTTCTTCCGGATGGTCAGATGGCTAACGGTCTGGGCAAGGTTCTTCCGGCTGATCGTTATACCGGTAATATGCCTAACGGCGATGTTGTAAAGAATGGCGTAGCATTTGTTGACATCCGTTCTAACTATGAGGATTGCGATATGTACCAGAAGGCTAAGGCTGACTACGATGCTACTGGCACAACAGATAACTACTACTTCACACTCCACAGATTCTGGCATATGGGCGACGTGCTGATGGCACTTGGTTCTATGTATGAGCTGTATCCGGATATGGCTATTGAGCCTACAAAGGTTCTTGAGGTTACAGAGAGTATTGAGCTTGAAGTAGGTGAAACTGAGAAGATCATAACTAACAAGGAAGACTGCACATTTGAGTCTGCTGATGAAACTATCGCTTCTGTAGATGAGAACGGCGTTGTAACAGGTGTTTCCGGCGGTGAGACTACTATCACAGTAACTGACGCTGAGGGTAATACTGCTACTGTTATTGTTACAGTAACTGAGGTTACAACAACTACAACAACTACAACAACTACAACAACAACCACAACCACAACCACAACAACTACTACAGAGCCTCTGAAGGCTACACTTATCGGCGATACAAACCTTGACGGCGTTGTATCCATGATCGATCTTGTATATCTGAACAAGTATGTAGCAACTACTCTCCAGTTCAATGATCAGCAGATGCTGAACGCACAGTGCTCTACAGCTGATGAGAGAATCAACTCAGCTGACGCTATGGCTCTGCTGAAGTTCCTGGTTCGTCTGATCGACGGACTGCCGGTTGAAGGCTAAGGTATTCGCTTATAAACCATAATAGCACATAAAAAAGGGAGCTGCGCTTAAATGCCGCAGCTCCCTTTCTGTTATATTCTGTAGAAGTTATCGTTTGCTGAGAAAATCCTCAAGGGTGCCTGTGCCGTCTGCACCGATATAGGCGTAATATGAAACGATATTGGAAACGTCAACAAGGTTAATGTAGCCGTCCATATTTGTGTCCGCTAAAACCTGCTGAGCGGCATTCAGAGGCAATTCAAGGTCTGAGCCTATAGCCGCATAGTGCGAGATGGCAAGCGTAGCGTCGTCCAGGTCGATGTCATCATCCTGGTCGATATCGCCGGTGGTACACTTGTTTTCAAGTGTGATCTCCAGCAGCTGAACGCCTGCCTTGCTGTCTACAGTAACGGTAATATCCTCCGGAACTCTGTATTCTTCAGGCAGATCTGATATAGTCAGAGTATATTCACCGGCAGGCAGTCTGGTATACACCGCACCGATATCCGGCAGCTTTGCGCTCTGATAGCTGAATGTAAGGCTGTCTGCACATATGCCCTTGCTATGTGATTTAAACGAAAGCTCTGCATTGCTGGCAGTGCTTATGGCAGAGATGTACATATCGTACTCACGGTCGCCCTTTTCAAGATAGAACTCCACGAAGCCTTCCTCATCGGGAATGACATTGCTTATCATACCGCCGCTTACGATCAT
The DNA here is from genome assembly GCA_045580565.1 of Ruminococcus sp. Taxonomy (GTDB): domain Bacteria; phylum Bacillota; class Clostridia; order Oscillospirales; family Ruminococcaceae; genus Ruminococcus_C. The sequence goes on along the minus strand of JAZNOB010000234.1, from coordinate 2,504 downwards.
GATGCTCATATATGCGTCAGCATCGTTTTCTCTTGGATTGAAAAGGTAGTCGTCATACACGAAAGTACCGTCATTCATGAAATAGGATTCCTCTTCAGGGCTTAAAACAAAATCATAAAGCTCGGATATATGTACCTTTTTGAGGATATATTCCGTAGTCAGACCGTGCTCATAAGGATATACACTGGTATGAGGATAATAGGTATCTGTATCAGGCACAGTACCCTTCGGGCAGACACCTAAATATATTCCGCTGTCAATACTCTGATAGGTCACATTGCCGTAAACGGAATCGTCTCCATCAGGTGCAAAGTATACTACCTCGCCGGTGTCAATATCGTCCTTTATCAAGTAGGATGTAAAGAGATCATTCCGCCATTTCTCGTCTACATATATACCTGTAGTAAGCGGACTGAGAGTTATAAGTGTCGGCTCGGAGTCGTCTTTCGTGTAGATAGTGATATCCCTCGTTTCGCCGTAATCAAATTCGATCGGAGCGCTGCTGTTGTTATATCGTTCACTGTTCTTGAATCTTTTTCCAAAGCTGTCGTAACCGGTCGCCAGGTTCGGGTACTGCCATGATAAGGCAAATACATTATTCACTCCTGACATCTTATCTATCTGTTCAAAGGTATAGGACTTATCCGTCCATTTAAGGGACTCGTGCCATGTATAGGGGCAGTCTTCAGAGGCTGTAAAACCGGTGCCGCCTGAGGTGCTTTCGATGTAGTTTTCACCGTCGCTGAACCGGAGCTTGCCGTTTGATACATACTTTCCGTCCTGATTTTTAAGGCGTACATTCAGCACGTTTTCGTTATAGAGGAGATAGTCAGGCTCGGTTGGTTCCGGTGCTTCAGGCTTAGTATACGGCTCCAGCTGGATATTAACTGTCTGCACCTCCTTGGAATCAGTGACAGTAACCGCCATCGGTTCAGGTATCGCACAGCCTTCAGGTACTTCTTCAAATTTCAGTATGTAATCACCGGGCAGCAGGTTTTTGAGAGTTATGCCGTCGGCGGGTATCACAGGATTGGTAATAGTTACAGTGGTGGAGTCAGAAAACCTGCTGAAGCAATAGCCGTCGGGATGTGCAGTAAAAGGTAACTCGCCATAATATTTATCATATCTCAAATACGACATAGGGTAATATTCACGGGTACTGTTCTCCACATAGAATTCAACATTACCGTTTTCATCAGGTACAACAGCATTTATTATACTGCCGCTTACTATGAGCAATGAAGTTAAGATGTTATCATAATTCTCAGAAAGATTGCAGATCAGAGTTTCGGGATCCTCGTCATCCTCAATGACCCATGTGTAGTTTCCCTTTTCGTCATACTCCTCAATAAGCTCTGATATATTTGCGCTGCAAAGGATGTACTCGCTTTCAGTTTCGTATATATCCGGACTTAAAGAATGTCCCATGCCGTTGAAATAGGTGTAGGTCTTATCAGCCATTGAGTATACCTTGAAGCCGCCGTTTTCTGCCAGAATATCATGAAAGTAATATTCTTCGCAGTCGAAGCTGTTATCATCAGTATAATCTGCACTAACGCAATTTCTGTCAGTTTTATTTGCATAGTTCGGGCTTACATAGATGCCCATGCTCTCCGGTGAAAGAACCAGGTCTGCTTCACGGCTTTCATCATGCCAGAGCTGGACGTCCCATTCCTCGCCGCTGCTCATCGTCATGGAGTCGTGCAGAACGGAATCATATATAAGCTCATGGGACGGCGGTACAAAAGCCAGAATATCCTCATCGTCCACGGTATAAAGATCTGCATAGCTTGCGCTTGGTGCATAGTCAATGTCCGATCCGTTCCAGCTCTGAACTGTATAATTTAAGTCAAACTTTGCAATACACAAGCCGCTTGAATCAAAAAGCTTCATAATAGTATCATAGTTATCAGCTTCATTTCCGTCAGTGTCTGTTACATTGATGTTAAGCAGGTTATTTACAAAGTATCTGTGGTCGAGATCATATACGTGTTTTCTCAGCTCATCGGAAGTATATACTGCCTCCGCCGTGATCGGCACCGAAAACATTGGTGCAGCAATAACCGCCGCCGTAACACCAGCCAAAAACTTGTTCATCATAATAAAATATCCTTTCCTGTATTTTTACCACTGGGGATTAAGACCTGCGCATATTCCTGCGTAGTATCTTATTATAGCAGAAGCGTCCACAAGGTCAATGCTTCCGTCCATGTTCACATCCGCTATGACCTGCTGAGCTGCATTGAGGGGTGATTCAAGATCCGAGCCGATTGCCGCATAGTGGGTGAGTGCAAGGAGCGTATCGTCAAGGTCAACGTCACCGTCGATGTCGATGTCGCCGGTTGGATCCTTCTCCTGAAGGATTATCTCAATAGTCTGAACGCCCTGCTTATCCTCTAAGTTTATCTTCATATTCTCAGGAAGTTCATAGCCATAGGGTACGGAGTCAAAGCTGAGGGTATATTCACGTGCAGGTACATTTGTAAGCACAACGCCTGTATCCG
>JAZNOB010000233.1:0-8922 GCA_045580565.1 Ruminococcus sp. | reverse complement strand
CCTCAGACGCTGTATACTCATTGCCCGCTGTACCACCGATAGATGTTACATCAAAGCCTGTGAAGTCAGCGTCGCTGATCTTGATGTCAGCAGCCTGTCCGCCGGTATTGGTTACAGTTACATTGAACTTAACCTCACTGCCCGGAGTGTAGTAGGACTTCCACTCAGCAACGCCCTTTGAAATAGTGAAGCTGGGAGGCTCAGGAACGGTCACCTTCAGAGCAACTGTGCTATTACCCAAAGGCTCATTATACGCAGCGGTACCGGAAGGTCTTGCTGTTACATCCACCTTATTGGTAACAGTTCCAGCAGCCGTAAGACCGCTTGTATCAACAGTATTACTGTTCATCTCAAATGGGAACTTGATGTTCACCGCACCCATTTCAGCTGTTGCTGTAGGAGGATTGCCTCCATCAGTATTCTTGCTGTCGATTCTGAATGAGATGTCTGCTGTATTACCGTTTACAGTTACACTCAGACTGCCGTTTACCAGTGAATAGCCTGCACTTGAAACAGCAGATGTAATCGAGTCTGTAATGGAATCAACAGCTCCATCAGCAAATGTCATACCGTCAAGAGTAATGGTGTCTTTGAATTCAAGTCCAGTTACCCACCATGCACCCTTGGTTGCTGCTGCGTTATTGGGCTGTGCGCTCAGTGTATAGTTTACTGTAACGCCGCCTGCCGCAATATCGCTGCCGCTTACCTGAGTCTTATCCTCGGACTTTGAGCTTGACCAGTTGACCTCAGACTCAGCTGAGATTGAACCGGTAGTACTCTTATTGGTTGTTGTGTTTACAAGCTTAACGGTAGTTTTCGTATCATCAGGTGTTGTACCATTTCTGAACTTAGCCTGAAGTCGAATTACCTTTGTGGAACCGTTATTGATATTGAATTCTATATAACGTGTTCCATCAGACTTAACGTGCAGCGTATAACCGCTGTATGTAGCGCCGTCAACGAAGCCGTCGCCTGCGAAGTTGGGCAGAAGAAGGTTATTATCAGTGATGTATACACGATAGGTATTCTTCTGACCTGGAATCTGCCATACGTTATTACCTGAAATTGAGATCATCAGATAGAACATAGATCCTGATTCCACAGAGGATACGGCATTGAAGCTGCTGTCCTTGAACTCAACCTTGTAGTTGGTCGTTACAAGTGCCGCATTTCCCCAGCCGCCGAAACCGCCGAAGCCGCCCCAGCCGAACCACGCATCAGCAGACATAGAGCTGAACGGCACGCTCATGATCATCATAAGCACGGCAAGCATTACACTAAGTGCACGTTTAAGCTTCAATCTGAAATTAGTTTTCATACGCATTCTACGCCCTGTACCATAGCGTATTTTTCACTCCTTTCTGAAAGTTGCGGTACAGTTTTTCCTGCAGCAGGTATTTTAAGCTGCAGAACTTCTCCTTTCAATTTTTTCACAGACAGATCCGAAGGGTCTGCCAGGAGTACTTATGCACTCTCCCCTCGTTCAGCCGGAACAGTCAAAGACTTTTCCGGCATTTTCTTTGTTTTTTGCCTCCTTCTGGTAAATTTACACGCCTGTATCTGCCTTACAAACGGTATGAGCTTTCTTGTTATGCACTTTTAACTGCCGTTCTCCACGCTTGCAATGGTTTTTATGACATTTGCACATCAAATGCCGTCAAAGCAGAAAAATACATACTACTACATTATACCACAACATTCTACGGTATGTCAAGATAAATGCGCTGAACAATAACACATTCCACGTAAATTATATTCTTCATAATGCCAACAAAAAAACTGCACCATACGCATATAGCGCAGGTGCAGTCATATCACTGATAATCAGTTGTAATCTTACAGCTCAACCTTGCCAGCTTCGCCTTCAATTACATAGTACAGCATATTTTCTTCAGGCTTTACGTAAAGATTGATTGCCTTAGCAGCAGCCTTAGCCTTACCAGTAGCTTCCATCCATGCAGCAACAGCCTTACCTTCCAGTGAAGCAACGTCAATGCTCTTCTCACCGTACTGAAGCTCGATGCTTACCTTCTTGCAAGCTCTCTTGGGAGCAGCCTTCTTTTCAGCAGGCTTTGTCTCTGCTACAGGAGCAGCCTTAGTTTCTACAGCTTTTGTCTCTGCTGCGACAGCCTCAGCAGCAGCAGTCTTCTTTCTTGCAGCCATTATAATTCCTCCTGACTAATTAGTCGTTGTTTACAGCTTCCTTAAGATTCTTACTTGCCTTGAATACCGGTGCCTTGGATGCGGGAACCTGAATTGTTTCACCAGTTCTCGGATTCTTGCACTCCTTCGCATTGCGGTCACGCACCTCGAAAGAGCCGAAGCCAGATACAGTTACCTTATCGCCAGAAGCCAGAGCCTCTGTAATTACAGCAAATACGCTGTTTACCGCACGCTCTGCCTCAGTCTTGGTGCACTCATTCTTTATCTTCATTGCCTGAATCAGTTCTGCTTTTGTCATTGTAGTTTCCTCCAAAAAAATAGTCTATTGGCATTATATACTATTCCGTTCGATTTGTCAAGATTTTCGCAGAAAACTGACATTTGCACGGAATCCGGCTATATTTTTTGCTTTTTTTTATGGAAAAATACACGTGTTTTCACTTCAGAACTGCTGTAAGTCCATTTTCTCCCATATCTGCAAGGATTATCGCTCCTGCAGGCGGATTCTCCGAGATAATAAGCCTTGCTGCAAGCGTCTCAAGCTTCTGCTGAATAAATCTTCTCAAAGGACGTGCACCATAGCTCACATCATAGCCCTGAAGTGCCATATATTCCTTTGCAGAATCTGTAACCTCAAGACCGATCTGTCTTTCTGCAAGACGCTTTTTCAGTCCCTCAAGCATAAGCTCAACAATATCATATATTTCATTCTTAGTCAGAGGCTTGAAGAATACGATCTCATCCAGACGGTTAAGGAACTCCGGTCTGAAGGAGCTTTTAAGGAGCATATCAGTCTGCTTTCTCGCCTCATCAGAAATGCTTCCATCCTCACCCATGCCTTCAAGTATAAAATGCGAACCGATATTTGATGTCAGTATCACGATGGCATTCTTGAAGTCAACTGTTCTGCCCTGAGAATCCGTTATGCGTCCATCGTCCAGAACCTGCAGCAGCACATTGAAAACATCCGGATGAGCCTTTTCAACCTCATCAAGGAGAATTACAGAGTAGGGCTTTCTGCGTACAGCCTCTGTAAGCTGTCCGCCCTCCTCATAACCTACATATCCGGGAGGAGCACCAATAAGACGGCTGACGCTGTGCTTCTCCATATATTCACTCATGTCTATTCTCACCATGCTTGACTCATCGTCAAACAGTGCCTCAGCAAGAGCCTTTGCAAGCTCTGTTTTGCCCACACCGGTAGGTCCAAGGAACAGGAACGAACCGAGAGGTCTATGCGGATCCTGTATGCCTGCACGGGAACGAAGAATAGCGTCGCTCACCTTCTGTACAGCCTCATTCTGACCAATAACACGCTTATGCAGAATACTTTCCATATTAAGAAGCTTTTCTCGGTCGCCTTCCATAAGCTTTGAAACAGGGATACCTGTCCAGCGTGCAACTATCTTTGCAATTTCCTCCTCAGTAACCTTGTCACGGAGCAGTGTATTATCACTCTTTCTCTGTTCAGCCTTTTCCTCCTCCTGTGAAAGCTCCTTCTGAAGCTGGGGAAGTCTGCCGTATTTCAGCTCTGCTGCACGGCTGAGGTCGTATTCACGCTCTGCCTTTTCAATTTCACCACCGAGCTTTTCCAGCTCCTCACGAAGCTTCTGAACCTTTGAGATATCGTTCTTCTCATTTTCCCATTTAGCCTTCATTTCATGGAACTGCTCTCTCATTTCAGAAAGCTCCTGCTGCACCTCGTGGAGATGCTCCTGTGAAAGCTTGCTGTCATCCTTTTTAAGAGCAGCCTCTTCAATTTCATGCTGAATGATCCTGCGCTGTATTTCGTCAAGCTCAGTTGGCATTGAGTCCATCTCTGTCCTGATAAGTGCGCAGGCTTCGTCCACAAGGTCTATTGCCTTATCCGGCAGAAAACGATCACTTATATATCTGTCCGACAGAGTTACCGCCGCAATGAGAGCCTGATCCTGAATCTTTACGCCGTGAAAAACCTCGTATCTTTCCTTTATGCCACGGAGAATAGATACTGCGTCCTCCACTGTAGGCTCATTCACAAGAACCGGCTGGAAACGTCTTTCAAGGGCAGCGTCCTTTTCGATATACTGTCTGTACTCGTCAAGAGTTGTCGCACCTATACAGTGCAGCTCGCCTCGTGCAAGCATAGGCTTTAAGAGATTGCCTGCGTCCATTGCACCATCTGACTTGCCTGCGCCTACGATAGTGTGCAGCTCGTCAATGAACAGAATTATCCTGCCCTCGCTTTTCTTCACCTCTGCAAGCACAGCCTTGAGTCTCTCCTCGAACTCACCTCTGAATTTTGCGCCTGCAATGAGTGCGCCCATATCAAGTGAAAATACCTTTCTCTCTTTGAGATTGTCCGGCACATCGCCTCTTACGATTCTCAGAGCAAGCCCCTCTGCAATTGCGGTCTTGCCAACACCGGGTTCGCCTATAAGCACGGGATTATTCTTAGTTTTTCTGGAAAGAATACGGATAACATTTCTTATTTCGCTGTCACGTCCTATAACCGGATCAAGCTTGTTATTACGTGCAAGCTCTACCAGATCCTGACCGTATTTTTTGAGCACATCATATGTTTCCTCAGGGTTCTGTCCTGTTACTCTCTGGTTTCCTCTGACCGCCATAAGTGCTTTCAGAAATTCATCCTTTGTGATATTGAAAGTCCGGAATACCTCTGTGAGACTGCGGTTAGCCGCTTCCATAAGTCCCAGCATAAGATGCTCCACAGATACATATTCATCCTTCATTCTGTCAGCCTGCTTTTCAGCCTCATTCAGAGCTGTATCAGTATCCTGTGAAACGTATACGCTGTCTGCCGGTCTGCTTCCGCCGCTGACGGAGGGTATACCTGCAAGCTTCTGTCTGACAGCCTGTCTCAGGCTGTCAGTATTCTTCTCCATCTTCTGTAAAAGCTGAGGTATAAGACCGCCGTCCTGTGCAAGGAGAGCATAAAGCAGGTGCTCCTGTCCTATTGCATTATGCTTATACTCCACTGCTGTCTGATTTGCGCTGCGGACAGCTTCAAGCGACTTTTCTGTAAGCTTCTGTACATTCATAGCAATTACCTCCTGATTATCTCATTGTTTTTCTTTTATATCAGATGAGCATTCCGTACATCCGGTACATCTCACCAAAGCGTTCAGATGCTGCCTGTCTCAGCACAGGCACAGGAACACCCTCGTTCATACCAGCAAAATACAGCTGCATCATCTCATCAAACTGGTTGATATACATACTTATCGCCTCGCCGGACTGTTCCGGACTCAGCCCCTTATATAAGATCCTCCTTGTAATTTTTCCCGGAGCAAGCTCATACATTCCATTCACTTTGCTTATATCAGGTTCAGCCTCTATCTCCAGCTTTATACGGAACCGGAAGAAGTCCTCCATTGCAGCGATCAGTGCACTATTCTGAGTACGGCATGAAACCCTGAGCCATCCAAGCTGTCCGTCCCTCGGCTGGCGCAGAAGCTCCACGCTGTACCGGAGAGCAGGTCTGTACTTGTATCTCAGCGCACTGTGCATTGACATCATGGCATCCGACGCCTGAGTCTGTATACGGAAAAGCTCGTTCATCTGCTTTTCCAGCACTGAAAATACGGACTGTATCTGCTTTTCAGGAGTCTCGCAGCACAGCTTCTCTGCAAGTATCTGATTGATAAGTCCTGAACGGCTCATCCCCTGACGCACTGCAAGACGGTCAACAGCATCTACTACATCATCCGACAAAACTATACTATACACACTTTTCTTCATGGGTTTCACCCTTTCCCTTTGTTCTTACCTAATATTATACCACATTTATAGAATTTGTCAATAGGATTATATAATTACGTTTGCGAAATTTCTTTTATAAAGCCGAAAAAGCAAAAAACATACATCCATAAGGCACATAACCTTACAGATGTATGTTTTGTATAGTGAGAAAGGAAATAGCAAAAGTTATATTACATGACTCCATCCAGCATAACCTGAGTTACCGGATCAGTCAGAGAGAAATTGTCATAGAGAGCATCATTCAGCCATACATCACAGACACCGCCAACATAAAGATTGGGGTCACTGATCAGGATAGTGCTGTACTTCTTGTTGGGAAGTGCTGAGGCAAGAGACATACCATCTATAGAAACCGCAACTGTGTTCTCCTTCTTCAGGACCTCCGGGAAGCCTGCAATTGCCGCAGTCTGTCCCATAGGAACAGTCTGGTTCATACCTACAGCAAAAACAGTACCTCCGTTAATATAGAAGTTTCCAGTATCAGAAATAATGCCGCCTCTGTCAGCTTCAGACTTCTTGCCGCCGCAGGAAACTACATAGCCGCCGTTTATCTCAATAATATCCCAGCTTCTGATCCCGCAGTTATCGCCGTTTGTGACAATATTGCCTGAATTTATGAGTATAGTCTTATGGGAAGAGATACCAGTCTTTTCAGCGTCTACAGTAAGGTCGCATTCCTCTATTTCAAGATCATTATTGCACGCCACGCCATGCTCATTATCACAGAACACATACAGCGAGCCATAGCCCTTGATCTTCAGGTCATCCTTGCTGTACAGTGCAGCGTCAGCCTCTGCATTGGTCATATAGCATTCCAGATAGTTGCTGGAGCCGTCAACCACATTTACAGTAACCTTGTCAGCATTGTCGATCTGGATACAGGGTGCGCCTGTCTTTACAATACCCACGCCGTTCAGGCGAAGCTTGACCTTTTCTTCATTGCTGACATTAACGTATATCTGACCTTCATAAAGCTCGCCTGTCAGGTGATACGTACCAGCAGATGAAATATTGAGCGTAACTCCGTCATATGTATAGCCGTCGCCGTCACCTACTGTACCGAAGTCCACATACTTATCCACATCCTCAGGAGCTACATATTCTGTAGTTGTCGTGGTAGTTGTGGTGGTAGTAGTAGTCTGGGGTGCAGTTGTTGCCTTTGCAGTATTGCCGGATGATCCGCTGTTATTGCTGCTTCCGGAATTGCCGGAGCTGCTGTTGTTATTGCTGCTGCCGCCGCTGTTATTGCTGTTGCCGCCGACGTACTGTACTTTTTTGGTGGTAGCAGCAGTTGTTGCAGCAGTATTCTTTGATGTAGTCTTAACTGTAGTAGCAACAGTCTCGCCTGAGACTTTTGCTGTTGTTTTCGATGTAGTGACGGTAGTACCATCAGCCGGCTCGTAGTCCGGATCTTCCAGCTCAGGAACATCATCTCCTGTAACGATAGTAACCTTCTGGGCTACGATCTGCTCAGTATCCTCAGCTGTTTCATCTCCGCCTCCGCACGCACATAAGCCCGCAAGCATCACAAAGCTCAGTGCACAGGCGCACAAACGATTGAATTTCATAACTCCAATACTCCTCTATAAACTCTACTGAATCTGTTTAAGCTTATGCCTGTTCGTAAACCTTGTCATCATAACGGAACAGCGTAAGAACAACTGTCAGGTTTCCGTTCAGGTTTCTCAGTTCGTCAAGGAACTGCTTCTGGTCAGCGTCATTCTTTACCTCAAGGCTGTATACAAGCTCAAAAAGTGAGCCAAAATTTGTAGTCTTGATCCTTCTCAGCTTCCAGCTTGTTGTATACTGGTTGAGAATCCCGTCAAAGAGACCGATATAGTTAAGGTTCTCAGGGATAGTGATTTTCAGTGTCATGGAGCTGGTCTTGCACTTTCCGAAGCTTGTGAAGTTTGCGATAAGAAGAATACCAGCAACTACTGCGAAGAATACAAACAGGAAGATGATGTTGTCCAGACGGTTGATACCGCAGATAACACCTGTTGCCATTGCGAAGAATACATATGTAATGTCCTTGGGATCGCCGGGAACTGTACGATAACGGCAGAGAGTAAATACACCTGCAAGACTAAGTGCACTTGCTGTTGAGTTGATCATAACGAGTACTACCGAAACGATAACAGGCAGTATCAGGATAGTCAGAACATAGCTTGAAGAATAGCTACTCTTGCGGTGTGTAAAGATATACAGCGCACTGATAAGAATACCCATAACAGTACCCAGAACAAGCGTTACAAGAAGTTCTCCAAGGCCTGCGGATGCTGCGGCGGTTGTACCTGAGAATAAAGAATCTGCTGCATTTGCAGCCATGGTTGTGATATTATTAAACATAAGACATTAAGCTCCTTTTTTCAATCATTCTGCGGATTTCATTTTTGTATGCTGTTCCGTACTTGGAAAAGCTTATCTTATAGATTTTAAGTGCAGCCAGCTGCTCAGCCAGCCACATAGGCATTGCGCCTGATATCTTTACCTCCATAAGACGTGCAGTCTCCGGAATCAGCTGTTCGCCGTAGCTTTCCTTGTCAAGAGAAACGTCGTATCGTCTTGCGGTAATGTTACGGTCGAAGGTAAGGCGAAAGCCGCTGTCATCCTTGCCGAAATAAGCTGCACGTTCATAGCTGATATACTGCTTAGCCGTTACAGGATAGCGTTCCAGAAGAACATCAAGCTCTCTAAGAACCTGACGCTGGATATACTTTCCGTTGTCAGCAGGATATGTGCCATTGCGGATGTACTCGTCAGCCTCCTGAAGCGTCATGGTAACACGCCTCTTATTTACAATACCTCCGATCTTCTTCTTGATCTCAAGAAAAACTCTGTCCTCCGGACCTGCCGGCGACATATAGCTTCTCAGGCGTATTTTTTCCTTGTAATATGGCTTTTCAATTGACTGGCGGATAAGATCGTCATTTACAGTATCATAATACACGTTATAGATACCATAGGTCTTGCCGTCAACACAATACGGATCGGGAT
>JAZNOB010000232.1:0-1595 GCA_045580565.1 Ruminococcus sp. | reverse complement strand
CTACGATCCGACTTCAGAATGTTCTCCTTCAATAATCCTTTTGGTGCGTGTGAGAATTGTACAGGTCTGGGCGTCTTCCAGAAGATAGACCCTGAGCTTATCCTGCCTAATAAAGATCTGAGTATTCGTCAGGGTGCGATCAAAGCACCGGGCTGGAATACTCTCGATGATAAGTCCATTGCGATGATGTACTACAGTGCAATCAGCGCAAAGTACGGCGTTTCCCTTGACACGCCTATCAAGGATCTTCCTAAAAATGCTCTTGAACCGTTCCTCTATGGTACAACTGAGGAGCTGTTTTTGCACCGTATTCAGGCAAATGGTCATACTACCGGCTTCAGAGGACCTTTCGAGGGTATTATACCGAATCTGGAAAGACGTTACCGTGAGGGTGCAGAATGGGCAAAGGAAGAGATCGAGACCTGCATGAGTAACATTGACTGTCCTGTGTGCAGGGGGAAGCGTCTTAAAAATGAAGTGCTTGGTGTAACAGTAGGCGGCGTGAATATCATTGAGCTTACTGAAAAGTCTGTAGCTGACTGTATAGACTTCTTTGAAAGCATTGAGCTTACTGAGCAGGAGAAAATGATAGGCGAGAGAGTTATCAAGGAAATAAGGGAGCGCCTTGGATTCCTGAAGAATGTAGGTCTTGATTACCTGACTCTTTCAAGAGCTGCAGGAACGCTTTCCGGCGGCGAAAGCCAGAGAATCCGCCTTGCCACGCAGATAGGCGCATATCTCATGGGCGTACTGTATATCCTTGATGAGCCGAGTATCGGACTTCACCAGCGTGACAATGATAAGCTTATTGCAACTCTGGAACGCCTTCGTGACCTTGGCAATACTCTTATCGTAGTCGAGCATGATGATGATACTATCAGAGCTGCTGATTACGTTGTAGACATCGGTCCAGGAGCAGGCATCACAGGAGGTGAGGTAGTATATTCCGGCAGCGTGAAGGGACTGCTCAAATGCAAGGATTCCGTTACCGGACAATATCTCAGCGGCAAGAAGAATATTCCTGTACCTGAAACAAGACGGCAGGGAAGCGGTGAATATCTTACAGTAAGAGGTGCAAGAGAGCATAACCTGAAAAACATTGACGTAAGCATTCCTCTTGGAACATTTACCTGTGTAACAGGTGTTTCCGGTTCAGGTAAATCATCTCTTGTAAACGAGATCATATACAAATATCTTGCAGCCAAACTTAATCGTACAAAGGTAAGAGCAGGTGAGTTTGATTCTATTGAGGGAATGGAGCATCTTGACAAGGTAATTGATATAGACCAGTCACCGATCGGCAGAACTCCACGTTCAAATCCTGCTACTTACACAGGCGTATTTTCTGATATACGTGAGCTTTTTGCTAAAACAAACGATGCTAAGGCAAAGGGCTACACTGCCGGACGCTTCTCCTTTAATGTAAAGGGCGGACGCTGTGAGGCTTGTCAGGGTGACGGTATCCTAAGGATCAAGATGCACTTCCTGCCTGATGTATTTGTTCCATGCGATGTATGCGCAGGCAGACGCTACAACCGTGAGACCTTAGAGGTAAAGTATCGTGGAAAAACCATTCACGATGTGCTTGAAATGAC
>JAZNOB010000231.1:0-2112 GCA_045580565.1 Ruminococcus sp. | reverse complement strand
TGGTTGTAGTGGTGGTAGTAGTTACAGGATTTGAGGAGATCGTGACCTTTTCAGCCTGCCAGTTCTGGCAGCTGCTGTATGTCCATCCCCACTGCTGTACATTAGCACCGCTGGAGCCGCTTGCATTTGCAACCTCAACGAAGCAGGCATCCTTGGAGGAACGTGTTGAGATATAGTATGAGCCGTCACCGATCTTTGTGAACTGGAAGAGCATCATGCTGTCCTTGCTGGAGTAGGGGACTATCTGGATGTTGCCGCCGTCAGTGCCGGACATAGCCTTGAGAACGTAATTCGGGTCAGCTGCAGAGTGAACATAATAATATGTTGTACCTTTATTGAAAGGCTTCAGCTGCCACTGCTGACAGCTGAGATCATTGGAACCCCACTGCTGAACATTTGTACCGTCAGCCATTGTGCCGCCCTCAATATCCATGACAAGTCCGCTGTTTGTATTCTTGAAGGTATAGTAAACACTTGTGTCCATCTCAGTGTCGCCTATCTTCATGAGGCTCTGTGCAAGCTCTGCGTTCTTCTGAGCACCGAGCTTACTCTGGTGGAGGTCATCCCCATCGCCGTAGTAAGCAGTCATGGCGTCATAGCCTCCGATGCTGACACCGTAATTCTGCCATGCAGTAAACAGATCAATGCAGGTAACATTCTGCTCAGATGCGATCTTATCAAGCTGACCGCCGAACCAGCGTCCGGTGAGGAGCTTGCTTTGGTTCAGGTCGCTGTGTCTGCCCTGCTGCTTTACAAGGATAACGTTCATGCCCTTGTTCTTGGTGGTTTTTACCATTTCAGTAACTACATTATAGTACTCGTCAGCGTTTGAGTATTTTGTATCGTTGATACCAATTGAGATGACGTAATAGTCTCCGGCTTTGCCGTATGTATTGATAGCGTCGAACTGACCGCCGTCATAGAAGCCCTTAGCATACTGTCCGCTGGCAGCCATATTTCTGATCTCGAATACATTTGTGTTGATATAGTCTCCGAGATACTGACCCCAGCCATGCTGCTTGTTATCAGGCTGGTTGTAGTAGTTTGCAACAGTAGAGTCGCCGCAGAGCCATACTGTAGGTTTCATTTCGCCGGTAGTGTTGAGCTGTGTGATTTCAAGAGCAGCGATAGTGTACTGTGCGTTGTTCATACCAGCTACTGCGGAGATGCTGAGCTGACCGTCAGTAACCGGAAGCTGAATGCTCTCAACAGCATTATTGCCAGTGAGATTGATCATCTGAAGCATACCCTCCATCTTGATGGAGGTTCTCGGACTGTTGCCTGTGGTAACAGTGATCTGATAAAGACCTGTAGGCAGGTCCACCTTAAATTCGCCTCCGGTAAAACGTACAGCGTCACTGAGCGCCCCGGAGCCGCCAGCAGTTACATCTGAAACACTGCCAGAGAAGCCGTAGCCTGTGGATGAGCTGTAGGAAGTTCCTGCTGAAACGCCTGTATAGCCGCTTGCAGTACCGTTTCCACCGAAATCAAATTTCCAGTTTGACGCTGCAGCCTCTGCCTGCATACCAGTCCCTGCCGGCATCGCCGCAAAGGTAGTAAGCATCATCGCCGAAGCAGTGATGCCGCTGAACAGCTTTTTTAGCCGTCCGTTGCTTTTTCTTGATTTGTGAAAAAAATGCATAACAAATCCTCCCATAGTTGATGTCGCCAGCTCAGCTGATAACATCCGTTATTTCTCTCTATAATACTATACTTTATATGATACATCAGATATTTCCAAAAAACAATGTCATAAACACTCGTGTTTGTTGCATTTTCTACTTAATTTTATCTATATCTGTTTGGGATTATCGGATAATATGCTTAGAATGTTCACCGTAACAACAGAACAGATATGATCGCACCCCACGAAAGCTCACAGACCGATACAGTTGACAGTTTCTTGGGGTGATTTTTTTAGCTTTAGAAGTTCACCTTTCATAAATCCGGCTGTATTTAGTTTTGATACTGTGCTCACCGCATCCGGTGGTGAAGGCTGTTAAGATGATGAATTGACTTTTCAAGGGTAGAGTGGTATAATGAAAACAAATCCATAAAATGCTGGAGGAGAAAATGAAGACTTTTCTTATTCTATATTTTTCAGGAGTTGGA
>JAZNOB010000230.1:0-3280 GCA_045580565.1 Ruminococcus sp. | reverse complement strand
CAATGAAGCCGCTTTTTTTGCTTGTATCAATCAGAGTACATTTTCAAATCTCTGGATATTCTCCTTACGTCCGATAACGGTAATCGTATCACCTGCTGCAAACTCAAAGCTTGGTGAGAAATCTATGAGAACATCCTCGCCATGCTTGATGGCTACAATGTTCAGCTTGTAGTTCTTGCGGACGTTCAGTGACAGGATGCTCTGTCCGGCGATCTTGTCGGTAACCTCTATCTCCATAATGTTTATATCATCACTAAGCTCGATATACTCAAGAAGATTCGGAGCAATAAGCTTATTCGCAAGGCGCACAGCCATGTCACGCTCAGGATATACCACCTCAGCACCCATCATCTCAAGGATATCGCCCTGCTCCTCGCTGGTTGCTTTTACAATAATGCGCTTCACGCCAAGACGCTTCACATGGAGAGTTGTAAGGATACATACGTCGATCTGCTCCGCAATACCGATAACTACAGTGTCGCATTCCTGAATGCCTGCCTGCATGAGACTTTCCTTTGTGAGGGACTGGATTATGTGGGCGTTTTCTGTAAATTCTGCCGCAAGGTTCACCTTGTCCTCATCCTTGTCTACAACAACAAGCTCGCAGTTATTTGCAGCAAGCTCCTTTGCAAGGGCAAAGCCGAAGCGTCCCAGACCTATGATCCCGTATACCTCTTTGTTAGTATGTTTCTTTTTCATAGTAATATCCTCCGTTTATCCTATAGGAAGCTGACCCTCAGGCAGCTCCGTAAGTTCATTGTGCTTTCTTGCGAAAAGGCTCACGATAGTCAGAGAGCCAAGTCGTCCCATGTACATTGTTGCAATAATGCAGTACTTCGCCGGAACGCAAAGCCCCGGTGTAATGCCGGTTGAAAGTCCTACTGTTGCATATGCTGAGAATGACTCGTACAGAAGATCTGCAAGGGGAATTTCCGGCTCGAATACGCTCAGAAGCAGAGTATTTCCAAAAACAACTGTCAGTGCGATAACAAATACAGTGAATGCTGTATGCACTGCGGAAGATGATATCCTCCGTTTGAACGCTGTAACAGACCTTCCTGACGGGTACGCCAGCACCGCACGGAAAATAGTGAATATGCTTGTGACCTTGATGCCGCCGCCTGTTGAGCCGGGCGCTGCACCTATAAACATAAGCACCATCATCACAAGAAGTCCGGCGCTGCTGAATGCCCCTATTCCATGAGTTGAGAAGCCGGCAGTTCTTGTGGAAACGCTTGTAAAGAATGCCGCAAGCCATGTAATATCGCTGCCCTCTGTTACCTTCAGAAGAACCGTACCAGCACCGATTAGCAGCACAGTCATAAGCACTACGACCTTTGTATGGAGGCTCCATTTGCGTATCTTCCTGTTCCTTATGACCTCGCTTATTACGAAAAAGCCCAGTCCACCTACTATGATAAGTGCCGATGTTATAAGATTAAGGGGAACATTGTCAATATATCCTGACAGTCCTCTGAAGCCGCCCAGAATATCAAAGCCTGCATTATTGAAAGAAGCTACAGAATGGAATATGCTTATTCCGACGGCGTGCCAGAAAGGATAGTCCCCGATAAACACAAAGAAGCTGAGAAGCGCACCTATTGCTTCTACAGTAAATGTAGTAAGCAGCACCCATTTGATAAGCCCCTGAAGTCCCATCATAGACGGATAATTGAGCGCCTCACGGAGGAGCACCCTGTCACGCATACGTATCTTCTTGCCTGCCATTGAAATAAATCCAAGACCTATCGTGGTAATTCCAAGTCCGCCTGTCTGGATAAGAAGACCTACAACGGTCTGACCAAACATAGTGAAGGTGTCAGCGGTGTCTACCGCCAGAAGTCCGGTTACGCAGACTGCACTGGTTGCAGTAAACAGAGCATCAGTAAAGGAAAGCTCCACACCGGATCTTCGTGATACCGGAAGCATGAGCAGCACTGTGCCTGTAAGTATGATAAATGCAAAGCCAAGTGCAATAGCCTGCATTGGCGTAAGATGTCGTTTCTTCATTCGTGTACATCCCTTTTCTCATAATAAGCCGCCTGCAATGACGGCTACTAATATTATAGCATAATATGAAAATTTTGCAAGAGCACTTAATAAAGATATCGTTAAATCCCGTACTTCACAAAGAAATACGGGATCTTACTTTTAATAATTACAGCGCCATCTGACCTACGTCAGGAAGCTCTTTCGCCATAGAGCCTGCCGCTGGTATAGACTTTACTCTGTATTTTTTCATCTCCTGAGCCTGCTCAGGTGTCAGGATGACAGCCTCTGTGACTCTCTGCTTAGCCTTCAGAGTCATGACCTGTACACCCTGAGTATCACGTGCAGCCTTTGCCGCAACCATTTCAGTGTTGAACATAACTGCACGGTTGCCATCTGAACGAACAAGCACGTCGCATTCTTCCGAAAGCTGAAGCACCGCAACAAGAGGCGACTTGTCTGAAAATGCCTTTGCAAGCTTCTTGCGGTTGGTTTTTGTTTCATAGGCATTTACCGCAATTTTAGCAGCCTTTCCATTCTCGAATACAAACAGCAGCTGACCGCTGTAGTCGTTTGTGACTATCATATCCACAACAAATTCGCCCTCGTCAAACTGAAGCTTTGCAGGAATATAATCACCCATAACACTTGCCTTGCATACATCAAAGGCACTTACCTTTGTCTTGTATGCCTGCTGCATATTGGTCAGGAACACAAGCTCAGCACGGTTGGTAGTTTCAACGTGCCGGCGGACCTCATCATTCTCTTTAAGCTTCTGCTCAGCGTTCATTCTGAGAGACGCCGGAGTTATCTTCTTGAAATATCCGCTTTCCGTCAGAAACAGATTCATAGGATCATCAGGGATTTCAACATCTGTATCAACATCGGTAATCTCGTCTGCATGGAAGAAGAGGGTCCTTCTCGGCTGGCCGTACTTTTTAGCAGTCTCTTTAAGTTCCTTTGCAATGATACTGCGTATCTTCTTCGGACTATCAAGAGTCTCCTCCATGTCAGCGATCTCTTCACGGAGTTTGTCTATCTCCTTTGTGCGATTAAGGATATACTCACGGTTCAGGTGTCTGAGCTTTATTTCAGCTACATACTCCGCCTGAATTTCGTCAATGCCGAAACCCACCATAAGGTTCGGTACTACGTTTATTTCTTCCTCAGTCTCACGGACGATCTTTATAGCCTTGTCGATGTCAATGAGTATCTTTTCAAGACCCTCCAGAAGATGCAGCTTCTCACGCTTCTTGTTGAGATCGAAGTACACTCTTCTCTTTACACATTC
>JAZNOB010000229.1:0-5670 GCA_045580565.1 Ruminococcus sp. | reverse complement strand
CTCATCTTCCGGCAGCTGATGTTCCTCACGGATCTGTGCTATAATACTGTCAACTGAACCGAGTGCGTCAACAGCTTCATCCTCAGAAAGACCATCCTCTATTCTGTCGTCAATCATTTCAGAATAATAGTCAAGTGATACCGCTAAATCCTCCTCCGGTATACCTTTCAGCCGGCTGTATATCTGTGCCTTAAATTCATTTTTTGTCATTCATATCATCCTCTCTCACTACAAATCTGTAAATCGACACGATCTCATTCCATTCATCCTTGAATGCTTCCAGACGGTCAAGGCCTGCGTTAGTAATATGGTAGTACTTCCTGAGCCGCCCATTATGCTCTGCAGAACGTACAGTCAGAAGCTCAGCCGCTTCAAGCCGCCTGAGTATAGGATATAGCGTTGACTCCGATATTTCCAGGTATGGCTTGATATCCTTTATAATCTGATAACCATATGAGTCCTCGTTCTTTATCGCTGCAAGTACGCATACCTCCAGAAGTCCTCTTTTTAACTGAATATCCATGTCATGCCTCCTTTCGTATAATACTATACCATACATAGTATTATTTGTCAAGAGGTATTGCAAAAAAAATCGGCAGGGATTTTAGCCTGCCGATTTTTACTTATTTCTGTTCACTAAGCCAGATTTCCTCCAGCCATTTTATCATAGCGTCAAATCCGTCCTGATCAAGAGGAAATTCCGCAGTTTTCTCCATCTCAGCCTTCTCTGAGCATATCATGCCATGCCATATTTCTACCTTCAGCATATCTGAGGGGGTGATTTTATAGTTAAATGTATGGTTTTTGCTTCCGGTATATACGTTTTTTGACTCAAAGTAATATAACCTCGGTATGGGAAACAGCTCCGAAACGGGTATTGCTGCCATATTACTCTCCCCTTTCACTTTCCAGAATTTTTATTACATCAGCAAGCGACGGCACGCATTCATAAAGCAGCGGCTTCAGCATATCGTCAGGCTCAGTAAGATCCGGCACCATGACCGGCTTGCATCCGGCGGTGAATGCTGATATAATGCCATTGGGTGAATCCTCAAGTGCAAGGCAGTGCTCAGGCTCTATTCCAAGCTCGTATGCCGCCTTTTTGTATATATCAGGTGAAGGCTTTCCGTATTCGATCGAATCGCCGCCAGTCACATGAGAAAACATATCTATAAGTCCTACATTTGTCAGATGCTTTTTTGCATTTTCAGTAGGCGTTGCAGTAGCAACAGCTGTAGTTATGCCATTATTCCTGCAGTATGTGAGAAGCTCGGTAACGCCGGGCTTCAGCTTTATGCCGTCTCTTTCAAGTGCCTCATGGATAAGCTCTCTGCGTCTTGCACGTACTGCATGATAATCAAAGTCTTCGCCCAGAGCCTTTTTCAGATAACGCTCTGCATATCTTGCTGCAAGACTTCTTATAGCAAGAGCATGGCGAGGCTTCATGGAAAAGCCGAATTCTGCGGCACTTTCGATCCAGTATTTAAAATAATACTTCTCCGTATCAAGGATAAGACCGTCCATATCAAATATCAGTCCTTTTATCATATGCTGCACGCTCCTTTTGCACTGTACTAACATTATTGTACACATTTTCCTCATTCTTGTCAAGGGAATCCCCAATTATAAATATTCTTATTTCCCACTTGCAAAAAGATAGGTTTTATAGTATAATAGTTATCATCATAGAGTAATAGGATCGATTTGTACGCATCCGCTGTATTGTACAGCAATAATCACGATGCAGGAGGGATAAAACAATGAGCACAAAAGATAAAGATACAATAAAGCTGCCTGTAGTTGCAATGCGAGGAATAGTTCTGTTTCCGGAAATGGTGGTACACTTTGATGTTGCACGTGAAAAGTCAATTGCAGCTGTAACGACAGCATACGAATCAGGTAAGAGAATTTTCCTTACCGCACAGAAAGACGTATTTGTTGAAGACCCTACAGAAAAGGACGTACATATAAACGGCGTGATCGCTGAAGTGAGGCAGATACTGAAAACTCCTGACGGAGTTATGAGGGTTCTTGTTGAGGGTATAAAGAAGGCGAAGCTTATCAAGCTCTATACAGGTAAGAATATGCTCACTGCGGATGTTCTTCCTGTCCCCTATTCAAGCCGCACTAAGGTGGATGAAGTGGAGGCGGAAGCTGTTTCAAGAGCCATCAAGGAGCTTTTTGAGCAGTACAGCAGCCATTTCCCACGTATGCCCAAGGAGCTTATGATTGCTGTAATGTGTCAGGATGACCCTTACAAGCTCTTCAACAGCATAATATTCAATATCAGCCTTGACTATAAGGATAAGCAGAAGCTTCTTGATGAAAACAATATCATCAAGCGCCTGAAGCTGCTGTATTCCATTCTGCTCAAGGAAACTGAGGTTCTCAATATTGAGCGTGAAATCCAGGATCTTACCAAGGAAAGCATGGACAGAGGTCAGCGTGAGTATTATCTTCGTGAGCAGATGAGAGTTATTTCCAACCAGCTCGGTGAAGATGATGAGCGTGAAGAAGCATACGACTACTACGAAAAAATCATGAAGCTGGGACTTTCCGAAGCTGATACTGACAAGCTTGTCAAAGAGGCTGACAGACTTGGGAAGCTTCCTTCATCATCACAGGAATCATTCGTCATCAGAAGTTTTCTTGATACTGTACTGAGTCTGCCGTGGAACATTGAATCCAAGACCGAAGCTGACATCAGCAAGTCAAGTGCTGTTCTCAATAAGGATCACTACGGCATGGAAAAGGTCAAGGAGCGTGTACTGGAGAGTATTTCCGTCCATGCGCTGAAGCCTGATGTTACCGGACAGATCATTTGTCTCGTTGGTCCTCCCGGCGTTGGTAAAACATCCGTCGGCCGTTCTATCGCTAAGTCGCTGGGCAGAAAATATGAGCGCATCTCTCTGGGCGGCGTTCGTGATGAATCTGATATCAGAGGTCATAGAAAAACCTACGTTGGCGCAATGCCCGGAAGAATCATTGACGCACTCATAAGAGCTGGCTCAAGCAATCCTCTGATACTTCTGGATGAGATAGACAAGATGAGCAACGACTTTAAGGGCGATCCTTCAGCTGCTCTGCTGGAGGTTCTCGACAGTGAGCAGAACAAGGCGTTCCGTGACCACTATGTCGAAGTGCCCTTTGATCTAAGCCGTGTATTATTTGTGGCTACTGCCAATACTCTGGATACTATCCCTCCCCCCCTCCTTGACCGTATGGAGGTCATAGAGCTTGGAAGCTATACACGAGAAGAAAAGTTCCAGATAGCTAAAAGGCACCTTTTGTCCAAGCAGCTGAAAAAACATGGTCTGAAGGGCAGTCAGATGCGCATTCAGGATAATGTTTACTATGCACTTATCGACAGATATACAAGTGAAGCGGGTGTGCGTCAGCTGGAAAGATATCTTGCTTCCCTTTGCAGAAAGGCTGCTAAGATCATAGTATCCGGCGAGAAAAAGAGCATTACATTTACTGAAAACAATCTCGAAGCTTTCATGGGACCTGCAAAATTCAAGCCGGACGAACATCTTAGCGACAATTCAGTCGGTCTTGTAAACGGTCTGGCATGGACTTCAGTGGGCGGCGTTATCATGCCCCTTGAAGTTATACACCTCAGAGGTAAGGGGCACGTTGAGATCACAGGTTCGCTGGGCGATGTTATGAAGGAAAGCGCAAAGATCGCTGTAAGCTATGTACGCAGCGTCGCTGATAAATACGGCATACAGCCGGATTTCTACGAAACACGTGATATACATATACACGCTCCTGAGGGTGCTGTCCCCAAGGACGGGCCGTCAGCAGGCGTTACTATGGTAACTGCTATGGTTTCAGCTCTGTCAGGCATTCCGGTAAGAAGCGACGTTGCTATGACAGGAGAGATCACTCTCCACGGCAAGGTCCTGCCCATAGGCGGTCTCCGTGAAAAATCAATGGCAGCATATAAGAACGGCGTCAAGACCGTTATAATTCCGGAAAAGAACGTTCCCGATCTTTATGAGGTTGATGAGATCGTTAAGGAGAATGTTAAGTTTATTCCAGCTGAAACACTTGATACAGTTCTCAGACACGCACTTGTGTATCAGCCTGAAACTGAATACTGCGATGAGCACTCTGACGACGAGTCAGCAGTAATACCGCCGCAGAAGAAAACCCCGTCAAAGCCGCTGGCTTACGTTTGATGAGGAGAGGAGGACGTATGAATTTTAATCTGGCATCATTTGAGGCATCATATGGATTGTTTTCCCAGATACCGCCCTGCACCAATGTTGAGATAGCATTTGCAGGACGCTCAAACGTGGGAAAATCGACACTGATAAACAAGATATTTAACCGGAAATCGCTGGCGAGAGTCAGCGCAGTTCCCGGTAAGACTGCAACTATAAACTTCTATAAAATAGATCCCTTACGCATCGTTGACCTGCCCGGTTATGGTTATGCTAAGGTTGCAAAGTCCGAAAAGCACCGCTGGGCTGACCTTATCGAAGGTTATCTTGATTCTGACAGAGACCTGAGACTTATATTCCTGCTTATAGATATGCGTCATGCTCCGTCTAAGGATGATCTGCACATGATCGACTACCTTATAGAACGTGAACTGCCATTTGTAATTATTCTCACAAAGGCTGACAAGCTTAAAACAATGGAACGAAAGCGCAGAATGGAAGCATTCAAGGAAGAGATCCCCTATTTTGATGAAATACACGTTGTACCCTTTTCTTCCATGACCAGAGAGGGAGTTGACGAGATTCGCAGTATCATTGAGGATATTGCAGAAAACAATGACGAAGACGTAAACCAGACAGAATGAAAGGATGTATGATAAATGTTCGTATCCGAAAATCTTGATGTAAATGAAAGAGGACATCTCACTATCGGCGGTGCTGATACAGTAAACCTTGCAAAAGCATTCGGCACACCGCTGTATGTAATGGACGAGAATCAGGTGCGTAAGCACTGCAGGAGCTTCAAGAGCAGCATTGACCGTTTCTACGGTGGCAATGGTCTTGTATGCTATGCAAGCAAGGCATTCTCCTGCAAGGAAATGTACCGCATCATTGCAAGCGAAGGTCTGGGTGTTGATGTAGTTTCAGGCGGCGAGCTGTATACTGCAATGGAAGCCGGAACTGACCCGAAGAAGGTCTGCTTCCACGGAAATAATAAGACCATTGATGAGCTGAAAATGGCGCTTGCATATGGCGTGGGCAGGATCGTTGCAGATAACATCTACGAGATGCAGACGCTCGACGCCCTTTGCAGCGAATGCGGCAAAAAGGCTGACATTCTTCTGAGAATAAAGCCCGGTGTTGACGC
This sequence comes from Ruminococcus sp., assembly GCA_045580565.1. Taxonomy (GTDB): domain Bacteria; phylum Bacillota; class Clostridia; order Oscillospirales; family Ruminococcaceae; genus Ruminococcus_C. The sequence goes on along the minus strand of JAZNOB010000229.1, from coordinate 354 downwards.
TCATACTCACGATTTCATCCGTACCGGTCAGATCGACAGTAAATTTGGCTTTGCGCTTGAAACTGGTGAAGCTTTTGAAGCTGTGAAGTTCGCCCTTGAATGCAGGAACCTTAACTTCGCCGGTGTTCACTGCCACATCGGTTCTCAGATCCTTGATACACAAGGCTTTGAAGCTGCTGCAGAGGTTATGCTTAACTTCATCAAGAAGCTCCGTGACGAGCTTGGAGCAGAGGTTCGTGACCTGAATCTTGGCGGCGGTTTCGGCATTCAGTACACTGAAAAGGACGATCCCCTGCCCTATGAGGCTTTCATGGAGGCTGTGTCTGTTATCGTTCATGACTTCTGTGAGAAAAA
>JAZNOB010000228.1:0-2636 GCA_045580565.1 Ruminococcus sp. | reverse complement strand
AAGACCGCTTGGCCTCCGACTTCGTCGCCCAACGGTAATGGCGACGGCACGCCTCACCAAGGATGTTCGGTGAGCTGCACCGCAGTCCACCCCATTTTAGTTGCGGCGTCCGATAAGTCTACACAAGTGCCCCTCAAGGGGCGTTTAAGTCGTGCGTGCAAAATCGGCTGAATTTAGTCGATTTTGTTAAATGCAGACAAAGTCTCACCGCCCTCCCTGGGGAGGGCTAAGAAAAGCTGCATCAACCGGATTCTGAAGTGGGTGGGGAATTGCGGTGAAGCTGGCGCCAGCTTCAAACTACAATTTATCAATGCACAATATTTCCCAAACCCACTTGCAAATAGAAATACAATATGCTATAATAAAAGCAATCGGAAGGAGGCTGGCGGTATGCTGAATGCAGGTGTGTCAACAGCCTGTCTGTACCCGCAGCCCTTGGAGGATGCTCTCTATGAGCTTGCACTGGGCGGCGTGCAGCAGACGGAAATATTTATAAATACTCACTCTGAGCTGCGCAGAAGCTTCATTATGAGCATGGCTGAGCTTCTCAGAAGATTCGATATGAAATGCCGGTCCCTGCACCCATTTACCGGCGAAATGGAATCCATGATGTTCTTCTCGCCCTACGAACGCAGAGTGCAGGATATGCTTGATTACTACAAGCACTACTTCGCCGCTATGGAAGCCCTCGGTGCGGAAATATTCGTGCTCCACGGCAATAAAGCCGCCGGAAATATTCCCCTTTATGCCGAACGCTTCAGCCGCATAGCCAGTGCCGCCAAAGACTTCGGTGTGACTGTCGCTCAGGAAAATGTGGCACGGTTCGCAAGCCGTTCCCTCGATTTCCTCACAGAGCTTAAAAAAGAGCTTGGCAGTGAGGCTAAATTCGTTCTGGATGTAAAACAGGCTGTGCGCTCCGGTGAAAGCCCTGAGGCGATGCTGGAGGCTCTGGGCGGCTCTGTGGTACACGTCCATATAAGCGACCACGGTGCTTACGGTGACTGCCTTTTAGTGGGCAGCGGAAGCTTCCGGATAAAAAGATTCCTCACACGCCTGTCGGAGCTTAGTCCCGATTGCAGCGTGATGCTGGAGCTGTACAGAAACGCATTCGGCAGCACTGCTGACCTTGTGCAGAATTATCAGGTTCTGGAACGTATGATCCAGAGTATTTACGAACAGGAGAGAAAAAGTCTATGAGATGTCCCTTCTGCGGAGAAAAGGATACAAGAGTACTGGACTCACGTCCATCGGAAAATAAAATAAGAAGGCGCAGAGAATGCGAGAGCTGCCAGAAAAGATTCACCACCTACGAGGCTGTGGAACTGCCTATGCTCACTGTGGAGAAGAAGGACGGCAGTATCCAGCCCTTTGACAGGAACAAGCTGGTGGCAGGCATTTTCAACGCCATAAAGAAACGCCCTGTGACCGCAAGGCAGGTTCAGGGAATAGTAGACGCCGTTGAGGAACGCTATGCCAATGAAATGCGCACAAGCGTAACTACAACGGAAATAGGCAATTTCGTTATGGAACAGCTCAAGGAGATCGACGCCGTTGCATACGTCCGCTTTGCATCTGTGTATCAGGATTTTTCAGATGTGGCAGGATTTGTCAACGCAGTCAGCGAATTGGGCGATGGACATAAATAACATTTTGATTAAGGAGAGAGTAACATGACTTACAACTTCATGGGCACTGACTACTCAAACGAATTTGACACTCAGGACATCAATGACAACAAGGTTCTCTGCGTTCTGGCGTACATTCCGATTCTGTTCTGGCTTCCTCTGGCAGCCTGCAGCGGCAGCAAGTACGGCAGATTCCACGCAAATCAGGGACTTCTGCTGCTGATCACAGGCGGCGTACTGTGGCTGGTAACAGCGATCATCGGTCTTATTCTGGGTTGGATCCCGGTTCTGGGCTGGATCATCTGTGGACTGCTTGACCTTGCAGTAGCAGCTGTAGAGATCGGTCTGATGATCTACGGTATGGTAAATACCGGACAGGGCAAGGCTAAGGAGCTTATCGGTATCGGCTGTCTGCCCAGACTCATCAAGTAATAACAGGATACATATAGTAAGGCTCTGTTGAGTCGTAGAGCATTGCACCCAGAAGCAGTCCGTCCGGCGAGCATATAAGCTCGGCACGGTGAGTACTGCATCCCTCGAGGGTGTATGTCCAGACCACGGCGTTTTGACCTTCGTATTCGGAGAGTGGAAGCTGCTGCGTTGTCTGGAGCTGACAATATGTATTATAAATCTGAGAAGAGCCGCCTTTAGGAAGCCTGATTTCCAGCTTTACAGGCGGTTCTTCTGCTGTTGTCTGACCGTACTGAGCGAGGTAGTCACGCTGGAGCTGTTCGTTCTGGAGCGTTATACGGGCGTATTCGGGCTTAGCAGGCGTGTGGCACAGGAGCCACCATGAGCCGGCAGCAAAGCCTATGCAGCCTACTATGAGGATGATACGTGAGCTTTTCATGGGTGTGATGCCTCCTTTGGGATTTAAATTGTAGTTTGCAGCTGGCGCCAGCCCGTCGCCCAACGGTAATGGCGACGGCACGCCTCACCAAGGATGTTCGGTGAGCTGCACCGCAGTCCACCCCATTTTAGTTGCGGCGTCCGGTAAGTGCGGCACAAGTG
>JAZNOB010000227.1:0-2123 GCA_045580565.1 Ruminococcus sp. | reverse complement strand
TATTTTGCCTTTCAGGGTATCCTGCATCCTGCCCAGTATCTCAGCTTTCTTCTGATTTTTGGTCATGCCGGCTGTGCTCTCGTCAAAGTTTGCGGATACATTCTTCAGCTCTGATCTCATCGCCGTCAGGCTGCTGTCAACAGATTTCAGGGACTTCCGGAAGGCTGTTTCACCATCGAGGGATAGTCTGGTGCGTATCTCTCTTACGTTGTTATTGCTGCTCATTTTTGCTCACCCCTTTCTCAGTTTATCTGCCAGATACCAGTACCACATCTGGGTAATCTCTCCCACCGTCATCCGGTAGGCGTAGTCCTGTGAGATCCCGATCCGTGCTGCATAATAAAAAAGGCGGAGCGACGGTCTGTCGCCCCGCCATGTCAGTTTTTTTCGGATTCGGGTTTGTTCTTTTCAATTTCTGCGGCGATCTCCATGTAGTCGTCGTCCGGCATATACTTCTTCAGTTCGTCTGGCACTTCTGCCTTTGAGGCTTCCAGCCAGCAGAGGTTTATTACGTGCTCGATCTCTGAGAGGTCGGCGGCGTGTGCCAGAGAGAGGATATCCCTGCGCTGTGCCGGCTCAATATCCGGCATAGGTATTTTTTCGCCGCCCTTGAAGCCCATAGATACCTCAAAGTTGTGCTTACGGATGCCGCCGCACATCAGCTCATAGAGGATGATGCCATGTGCTTCAGGCTTCTTCTCGGTCATCCAGTCGCCGAGGGTGTCACAGCCCGCCTCAGTGCAGGCTGTGAGGATATTATCATGTGCGTATATATCCCAGTACAGCGGATACTTCTTTCCACCAAATCCGATTTTCCTCATAGTTTACGCTCCTGTAGTAGCTTCCGTGATGTTGGCGAGCTTATAGAGCAGAGTCTTAGCCTGCTCCTTGGTAGAGCAGTAGTAACGCTCAACAAACTGCGGTTCCTCTGCGCCGGAAACGTCGATGCCGTGACCGATGTATTCGATTTCGGATGTACTGTAGGATGTGCCCTTTTCCTTGGTCTTGTCGGACTCATTCGGAGTCTTGAACTGGGTCTTATAGCACCATGTAACCTCGTACTTCTTAACGCCTCTGATCACCTTATGCTTGATATAGCCAAAGCCTACATAAGGCGGCAGAGCACCGGTGTGTACAAGCTTCTCGTCGTAGCCGTCAGCGGACTCGCCTGTTTCCACCTCCTGCCCTGTGAGGTAGGCGATAACTGACAGCTCAGTTTCTTCGGCTGCGCTCTGCTCAGAGCCAAAGTTATCAACGCCCAGCTTGCCGCTGTAGCCGATGATACTTGTATCTGACTCCTTCAGGACGTCATCCGCATACAGCTCTGCGTCAGCAGTCTCATAGCTTACGTCTGCAAGCACTGCAGCACCGATGATAATGCCAGCGTCATATACGGGCTTGTGAGCTGTGTCGTAGCTCTTGATCTTTGCTGCTACGGGGTAAAACATACCAATCTTAGCCATAATTATAATCCTTTCTCTTTCAGTTTTTTGTCAAGCACCTGCTGCATGGCAGCGTGTGCCCTTGCGCCGCCTTTTTCCTGTATGTCGTTTACAAAATAGGTGGCTTTCTGGTGTCCTGCTTTGCCGTGGTGGGCTATAAACGCCTTTGCGGCATTGGACGTGCCTTTCTTGTCCTTTTTCCGTGGGTAGGTGTCAGCTGTTTTTTTGCCTTTGTTTACAGTGGTTTTTACGCTGTCACGCATACTGCCAGTGTCAACCAGACCTCTGCGCTCGATCTCCTCACGCCATTCATCCTCCATGACCTCTCCGGCAGTCTCCAGCATCTCCTCAGCCATATCCTCTGATTCATCGCCAAAGCGTTTCAGGTCGGCGATAATATCATCCAGCCCATCAACATCACACCTCATGTCAGCACCACCGTCCATCCATAGTGATACCGCCCGATATCGCTGTCGTAGTCGGCGTAGGTCTGATTCTCCCAGAGGCATTCGTCCAGACTGTCAAAAAACTCCTCAAATCTGTCCGGCAGCTCAGAGTATTCTGTCTCAGTCCAGATCTGGACCGAGAGCTCCGGTGCTTTCTCGGCGGTGCGGTCGTTGGCTGTGATTCTTGTCTCGCCCAGCTCATACCAGATGCCGTAGTCTCCGGTATCCTTGAGGG
>JAZNOB010000226.1:0-8317 GCA_045580565.1 Ruminococcus sp. | reverse complement strand
TGTGATAACCTCACCCTCAAGTCTCAGGGCCTGAAGTGAAAGCTCCAGTGCCATGTGACCGTTTGTGAAAAGGTCAAGTGACGTAACATCCAGATATTCAAGCAGTTCACGCTGAAGCTGCTGGTGCTTTGCACCCATATTTGTGAGCCACTTTGAATCCCACAGCTCACGTATTTCCTTGCAGTAGTCCTCGTAGTCAGGCATTGAGGACTGAGTTACTAAGATCTGTTTTGCCATGATAACAACACCTCTTCGATCAATATTCCTTTGCAATAATACTTGTATCAAAGGGTGCAAGCATCATGCTGTTTCCGTTTTCGTCATATACGTGGTACGCCTCATTTACAGCGTCCACACGCTTAATAAGGTCTGCTGTATTATCAGCCACGATAAATATATTCGCAGCCATCTGACGCTGAGTGCCCAGACCTGCAACAACGCCACCATCTTCATAATTAGGATTGATACCCACAACACCGTCAAGGGAGCGTACCTTTTCAGTACCCTCGATCCTGCCGATAGTGCCCTCCTTCACCAGAGGAGACAGCTTGCAAGCCCATTTGCCGTGGAAGTCAGGCGCTGCAAGCTCAGATACCTTCTTATCGCTCATTTTTCCGGTGAGAGCGTAGTTTATCAGCAGCTCCTTTGCATCAATACCGGTAAGCTCTGATACGATCATATGCTCCTGAGCGCCGTTCAAGCGGAAGCCCGGCTCATATATGCGGACGCTGCCGTTTTCATCAATGAATGACTGCAGGAACAGTACTCCGTTCTGAATCCCTAAGCCTCTCAGCATATCACATACCTTTTCGTCAGCCTCAGCGCGGAATTTGTCAATATGCTTTGACGGGAAGATATAAGCAGAGGGAAGCTGTGTAATGCCTTTCTGCTCCTTGCTTGTATAACGGTCGCACATTGCCACAAAGGTAGGCTCGCCGTCCTGGATCACATAGTACATGATAACCTCAAGACCATCCATATAGCGTTCGATCAGCAGAGTTTTGCTTGGTGAAAAGGAGAGTGCCTTTTCTATAGCCACATCAAGCTCTTCTCGGTTCTGGCATATGGAGATACCCTTTGAACTGGAGCTGTCAACAGGCTTTACCACAACAGGATACACAATAGCGTCAAGGTTATCCTGAGAGAATTCCTCTACAACAGGTACGCCATACTTGCGGCAGGTATCCTTGAACTTATTCTTCTTTATCATTATCTCGAACTGCTCAAGGGATGCAAAGCAGGGATAGCCGAGCTTCTCACACACCTTGCAGTAGGTAGGGATAAGAGCCTCCGCAACGCCTACAAGAACTGCGTCGATACCCTCGTCCTTTACTAGCTTTACAAGTCCGTCTACATCCATTCCGTCCACATTGCAGGGAACGCTTGCAAACTTCTTCGCATAAGCGTCCGGATTGTAGTCAGTGACATATGTTTCAAATCCCATAGCATTTGCCTTCTGAATAAGGCTTATAGTTTCGGGATTTGCTCCTATGATCAAGATCTTATTCATATTATCCCCTCTCAGCTTTACATATTCTTCCATTCATTCACAACAGGCTTTCTTTTTCCGGATGCAAGCACCGGAATATCACTAACATGTTCAAAATAAATCTCTGCATCATAACCTACGATCAGAAGTATCTCAGCTCTGATGTCATTCATATTAACATCCTTTTCAACATTAAGCTTTACGCAATATTCCTTTTCATCCTTCTGGATAAACTGCCACTGAATAATAGCTGGAATATTTTTGAGTACTCTTGCAAAGGTCATCGGATGAACCGGATTTCCGCTTGTATCATATATAAGATCAAGCCTTCTTCCAAACAGCTTACTCATATAATCCCATCCACCGCTTTTTTCATTGCCCTTCTGGAAAATTGCTGTATCACCTGTATCATAGCGTATCAGCGGAAAAGCGTAATTATACAAATCAGTCAATACAATTCTTCCCAATTCGCCGTATTCCGCAGGCTCGTCACTGTCAAGCTTCAGCACCTCGAAATAATATCCGGCATGATTGAGATAATAGTTTATATCGTCTGTCTTCTGATGGGCAAGAATACCTGCCTCTTCATCGGCATAGCATTCTACAATTGGAATGCCGGTAAGCTCCTTCATCTTTTGTCTGGTATTCTCGTTCAGTGCTTCGGAAATCGATATTGCAACCTTCACGCTCTTCAAGCAGGGCACATACTGAGGAAAATGCACAAGAAATGAAACAAGTCTCTCATACCAGCTTGCATAAGCTCGCAGGGAAACAATACGCTCCTTCTTTATTGTTACACACACTTCCTTCAAGGACTCATCATCAATCTTTGAAATATCAATGGGAATGATATTCTCCTTAATAGACTGCCATCTGGACTTACTATGCCATTTTGTCCAGATTCGGCACTGTCCAAGCTTCTCATGAGACTTGAAGCCTACAGATTCACCGAAATATTTCAGCTCTGCAACTCTGCGGTGACGTTTTCTGGAATCCTGATAAACTGCAAATGGCGTACCTGTAGAACCGCTTGTACGCTGAACATGAAGCTTTTCAGTCTCCTGCTCCGGAATATCCTTGATCGCAACTGCAACTGCATCGTGATTATCATTAAGTATATTCTTCGTAGTAACGGGAAATTCTCCGATTTCCTTGCCGTGATATGGCTTGTAAAACTCAGAACAGGTAGTTGCGTGATGAAGAAGCTGACGCAGTCTTTCCTGCTGAATTGCTTTTCCAGTGCTGATATCTCTCAGAACAACGCCAATTTCATCAAAGTGTTTCCTTACCCTGCTTCCATGAAGCCGGTCATTCATCCAATAGTAATTTCTTTTGATAAATCCATCTATACTCATAATAAACCTCTTATTTTTTCTTCTTACTAAGGAAGCCAACAATATGTGTTTTCAGATATTTATAGCACTCCAGTCTGAACAGCTCTGCCAGTGCAATGTATGTGATGATGCCCAGAGGTAGCTGGATAAGCAGAGTAAGCCATGCCGCCAGTCCGAGGAACTGCACGCAGTATACCAATGCGCCCATGATCACTGATATACCCATTGACGGAAGAATATCCTTCAGCTGTTCGGAATAGCTGTAGTTCAGCAGCTTCTTATTGGGAGCCGCATTTACCAAGCATGAAATAATAGTTGTTACTACACCGCCCATTGCAATTGCTATAGGTGAATGGAAACAGAATACTGTTACCAGAAGCACTACTATACCATAAAGCTTCTTGATTATCTCAAGCTTCAGGAAAATATCGCTTCTGCCCTGAGCGTTGAGCGCCTGAAGATTTGCGCTGTGGATAGGATAGAACGCAAATGTAAAGCAGTAGATTTGCAGATATGGTACACAGGGCAGCCACTTGTCAGTAAGTATAACTGATACAAGAGGCTCTGCCGTTACCGCAAGTCCCATAACAATGGGGAAAATAACAAATGAGCTTGTTACAATAGAACGGCGCATCATAGCCTTCATACGTGCCTTGTCATTCTGATGCTTTGCAAGTGCCGGCAGCATAACGCTCTGTACTGCACTATTTATATTTATAATGATAAGCTCAGGAAACTGCTTGCCTCTGTTGTAATAGCCCAGAGTGCCGGAGTCGTACTTCTTACCGATAACAAGACTTCTCAGGTCTCTGTACAGGGTGTCGATAAGATTTGAACAGAGAAGCTTCCAGCCGAAGGAAAAGAGAACCTTTACTCTGTCAAGCTCAAATACAAGCTTCGGTCTCCAGCGGACACAGAACATCATGATAACGCATATGGCAACCGAATTTGTCAGCTGCTGCGCAACCAGTGCCCATACGCCGAATCCCATGTATGCCATTGCTATACCTACAGTACCGGATATCACAACTGCGCCGAGTGTACTGTACATAAGCTTCTTGAACTGCATCTCCTTTGCGACCTTTGCATTCTGGATGGAGTTGAATGCTCCGGGTATCAGTATAAGTGCAAGAACTCTCATTACACCCGTCAGCTCCGGCATATCGTAGAAATCTGCAATAATCGGCGAAGCAAAAAACAGAATTCCGTAAAGCAGCACTGCTATAGTGATACTTACATAGAATACAGATGAATAGTCCTTCTCTGTAGTGTCCTTACGCTGAATAAGGGCAGTATTGAAGCCGCTCTGAACAAATACCTGTGCGATCTGTGTGAAGATGGTCAGGAGCGTGAGCATACCGTAATCTGTAGGATCCAGAAGTCTTGCAAGTACTATCTGGACTATAAAAGCTATTCCCTGATAGCCGCATCTCTCAATAAACTTATAGAATAGCGATTTTATAATACCGCTTTTTCCGCTGTTCTCATTGTCCATTGCTAAAATTTACCTCGATTCAAGTGAATGTACAAACAAGACCTGCACAGATCTGCGCCTGTGCAGGTCCAGTTTCAATTTACAACCTATTGTATACGTGCTCAGGCACGTCCCTTTTCCTTATACATCTTATCAAAATAATTCTGATATTCGCCGGAAATGATATCCTGCCACCACTTCTTGTTGTCAAGATACCACTGGATAGTCTGCTTGATGCCGTCATCGAATTTAGTTTCAGGCAGCCAGCCAAGCTCGGTGTGGATCTTAGTGGGATCAATAGCATAGCGCATATCATGACCAGGACGGTCTGTTACATATGTGATAAGGCTTTCGGGCTTACCCAGTTCTCTGAGGATGGTCTTTACAACTTCAAGATTGGATCTCTCGTTGTGCCCGCCGATGTTGTAGACCTCGCCCTCTCTGCCTTTACGCATAACAAGGTCGATAGCCTTACAGTGATCCTTTACATAAAGCCAGTCTCTTACGTTTTCACCCTTGCCGTATACAGGCAGCGGCTCGTCTGCAAGTGCTCTGCTTATCATAAGAGGAATAAGCTTTTCCGGGAAGTGATAGGGTCCGTAGTTGTTGGAGCATCTTGTGATAGATACAGGAAGTCCGAAGGTTCGGTAGTATGCCAGTACAAGCAGGTCTGCACCAGCCTTGGAGGAGCTGTAGGGGCTGCTTGTGTGGATAGGTGTTTCCTCTGTGAAGAAAAGGTCGGGTCTGTCCAGAGGAAGATCACCGTAAACCTCGTCTGTAGATACCTGATGGTAACGCTTGATGCCGTACTTGCGGCAGGCATCCATCAGAACCTGTGTACCCATAATATTTGTCTGAAGGAAGATGCCCGGATCCTCAATTGAACGGTCAACGTGGGATTCCGCTGCAAAGTTTACAACGATATCCGGCTTCTCCTCCTCAAAGAGCTTCTCAACAGCAGCTCTGTCTGCAATATCTGCCTTTACAAAACGGAAATTGGGATTCTCCATCGCCGCTTCAAGTGTTGAAAGATTGCCTGCATATGTAAGCTTGTCAAGACAGATGATCCTGTCCTCAGGATGTTCCTCAAGCTGTAAATATACGAAGTTTGCGCCGATAAAGCCTGCGCCGCCTGTTACTATAATGGTCATACTCTCGCTCCAATCAAAATACAAATTTATCCTCAGCAACCTGCTTCAGATATTCGCCGTAGGGTGACTTGCCGTAGCGGTTTGCTGTTTCCATAAGCTGTTCCTTGGTTATCCACTTCTTATAATAAGCGATCTCCTCAGGAGCAGATATAACAACGCCCTGTCTGTTCTGAACTGTCTGTACAAAGGACGCTGCCTCCATAAGACTTTCCATCGTTCCTGTATCAAGCCATGCAAAGCCTCTGCCGAGGATCTGTACCTTAAGGTCATCATCCTCAAGATAGAGACGGTTAAGGTCTGTTATCTCAAGCTCTCCACGTGCGGATGGCTTTACCTGCTTTGCCTTTGCGCTTACTCCAGCCGGATAGAAATACAGACCGGTGATAGCATAGTTTGACTTAGGCTCTGATGGCTTTTCCTCAACGGAAACAACATTTTTCTTATCGTCGAACTCAACGATGCCGAATCTTTCGGGGTCCTTTACATAATAGCCGAAAATGGTAGCCTTGCCCGCTTCTGCATTCTTTACAGCTTCCAGCAGGTTCCTTCTGAACCAGCCGCCGTAGAAGATATTGTCGCCCAGTATCATAGCGCAGGAATCATCACCGATAAATTCTTCACCGATAAGAAATGCCTGTGCCAGACCATCGGGGCTTTCCTGTACAGCATATGAAAGATTTATGCCCATGCTGCTGCCGTCACCCAGAAGCTCCTCGAAGCGAGGCGTATCCGTAGGCGTTGATATGATAAGAATGTCACGTATACCTGCAAGCATCAGTGTTGACAGCGGATAGAAGATCATCGGCTTGTCATACACAGGAAGAAGCTGCTTTGATGTTACCTTTGTAAGGGGATAAAGTCTTGTACCGGAACCGCCGGCGAGGATTATTCCTTTCATATATTCAACTCCTGTCTTATTATATGAGCCTTACTGAAGCTCCTTTTCACACATTTCAAGTGCAGACGCAATAACTGCGTCCATATCGTAATACTTGTACTCACCAAGACGTCCGCCGAAGATGATGTTCTTTTCATTGTCGGCAAGCTCTCTGTACTTCTGGTAAAGAGCGCCGTTCTTTTCATCGTTTACAGGGTAGTACGGCTCATCGCCGGGCTTCCATTCGGAGCTGTATTCACGGCTGATAACAGTCTTGGGCTGTGTGCCGAACTCAAACCACTTGTGTTCAATGATTCGTGTCCATGGAGTTTCTCTGTCGGTGTAGTTTACTGCTGCATTGCCCTGGAAATTAGGCTTGTCAAGAACCTCTGTCTCGAATCTTACAGAACGGTATTCAAGAGTGCCCAGCTTATAGTCAAAGTAAGCGTCGATCGCACCGGTATACACTACCTTTTCAGCCATAGCGTCAAGCTCTGCCTTATTCTCAAAGTAGTCTACGCCTGTACGCACCTCAATGCCCTCAAGCATATTCTCAACCATCTTTGTATAGCCGCCCATAGGGATACCCTGATAGAGCGCATTGAAGTAGTTGTTGTCAAATGTCAGACGTACCGGCAGTCTTTTGATGATAAACGCCGGAAGCTCCTTGCAGTCACGTCCCCACTGCTTTTCAGTGTAGCCCTTTACAAGCTTCTCATAGATGTCACGTCCAACAAGGCTTATTGCCTGCTCCTCAAGATTCTTAGGCTCGCCTGTTATCTCCTTGCGCTGCTCTGCGATCTTCGCTTCTGCCTCCTCAGGAGTTACAACGCCCCACATCTTATTGAAGGTATACATATTAAAGGGCATTGAATAAAGCTCGCCCTTATAATTTGCAACAGGAGAATTGGTGAAGCGGTTGAATTCGGCGAACTGTGTTACATAGTCCCATACCTTCTTATTGTTGGTGTGGAAAATATGCGCACCGTACACATGAACATTGATGCCCTCAATTTCTTCTGTGTAAACATTTCCTGCAATATTGGGTCTCTTGTCGATAACAAGAACCTTCTTGCCCTTCTTTGCAGCCTCATGTGCGAATACTGCACCATAAAGACCTGCGCCTACGACTAAGTAATCGTACTTCATAAATATTCACCCTTATCCTTTCCTTTTATATTTTCTTCTTCATAAGCTTCCATACAAATGTAAGATTGTACTTTATAAGAAACAGCTTGAATTTCTCCTTGTGGTTTGCGTACTTTGTACATTCAGGAGCATATTTCAGCATTTCTTTCAGGATCAGCTTTGAATGCTCAAGATTATTGCCGATATTGGTAAGTATAATTTTTAAGCAGCCTTCCTGAAAGGCGGTATTGTGTTCAAAATCACTCAGCTCATTAAGACCATTCAGCATAATAAGAGAGCTTTTCCATGCTGCCATGAGCTTCTCTATATCCTGATTCTTTCTGGTAGCAGACCATGAATTGCCCATTGCGTATCTGTATGCAGCCATCTTATCGCTCATGTAACGAACCTTGCCTTTAAGTCCACACATTATCTGAAGCGGATGATCGCCTACCTTGCACTGCTTACAGCATTCAGGATAGTTCTCCTTTACTGTGCTTCTGTAAACCAGTCCGGCTGTAGGAATGTAAAGACCGCCTTTCTTTATGAGATTTTCTATCTTAAGGTCTGTATCCTTATCGGAAATCGACCAGTCTCTTTCTCCATTATCTGTAAGCACCACTGCGTCGCAGCAGCACATGGAATATTCAGGATGGCTTTCAAGAAACTCTATCTGTCTCTGAAGCTTATCGGGACTTGTCCAATAATCGTCACCCTCACAAAGAGCTATATATTTATATCCGACACAGGCGTCATCCATGATCTTCTTAAGAGCACCCTGCTTTGAATACTGATTCTCTGTTTCATATATGGGCTTTATGATATCAGGATACTTTTCCTCAAATTCTCTGATGATATCAGCTG
>JAZNOB010000225.1:0-4602 GCA_045580565.1 Ruminococcus sp. | reverse complement strand
CTTGCGGAGGATGGTCTTGTGCCCTATGAGATACTTCAGTATTATTATGGAGATGATATAGAGATCGTTCGGAATGCGCCCGTGCGTACTGATACGCCATCATATCCAGGTTTTCCCATCTCCCTTGGATTTGTTGGAAATGAAACGAGGACTATTCAGGTACAGCTTAACCGTATAGCGAGGAATTATCCTGCAATACCCAGGATAGGCGATGTAAGCGGAGATTTCGACTATGCCACTGAGGAAGCTGTACGTACCTTTCAGGAGGTGTTCAACCTTCCAGTGACGGGCGTTGTTGACAAGGCAACATGGAATAAGATAGCATACATTTTCATCAGCGTAAAGAAGCTTGCAGAGCTTGATTCAGAGGGACTTCGTGCAGATGAGGCGGCGCAGCAGTTTACAGAAACTCTGAGTATAGGAATGCAGAGCGTACAGGTAAGGAATCTACAGTATTATATGGCTGTTATAGCAGCATTCTATGAGGATGTGCTGCCGGTTGATATAACAGGCTATTTCGGTTCAGAGACAGAAAATTCCGTTAAGTCATTCCAGAGAGTATTCGGACTTCCGGAGACAGGTATTGTTGACAAGAATACTGCAAGGGATATATACAGAGCCTATTTCGGTATACGTGACAGCCTGCCGCCACCTGACCCTGAAACCGGAAATGTAGTGCTGTTTCCCGGAGTTGTGCTCCGTGAGGGTGCAAGAGGTGAGTATGTCAGAATACTTCAGGTCTATCTCAGTTACATCCATCAGACATATCCGGAGATCAACGATGTAACTCCCACAGGCTATTTCGGCCCAGTTACAAGGGAAGCTGTCATTGCTTTCCAGAGACTTTACGGACTGCCGGAAAACGGCGTTGTAGGCCTTGCTGTATGGGACGCTATAACTGAGCTTTATTCAGACCTGCGGTTCGGAATGGACAAAAGGCCGTTTCAGGCACCGGGCTATACAATATCAGGCGATTCATAAGGAGGTGCACCGATGGCATATACACAGCAGCAGCGCCGTGAGCATATAAGAGAGATCCAGAGGATGCTCTATGAGCTTTCTTTTTTTGAAAAGCGGATACCTTTTATTGTGCCCGATGGTATATACGGCAGAGAAACTGCACTGGCTGTAAAGACTTTTCAGCAGATATACGGACTCCGCCCTACAGGCGAGGTAAACCATGCTACATGGGAGATGCTTGCAGCAGAGCATCTTGATAAGATACGGCGTGAGCCGGCAAGCCTTGACCTGTTCCCTAAGGACAGAGATCATATTGGGAAAGGTGACAGAGGGATCGAGGTTTATGCAGTTCAGGCATTGCTTGCAGCTCTTGCGGATGTATTCGGAAACCTTGCTGCCCCTGAGGTTACAGGGCTTTACGACAGCGAAACTGAACGTGCAGTAGGTGAATTTCAGAGTATAGGTTTGCGGCCTGTAACAGGTCAGACGGACAGGGAGACATGGAATCTCCTTGCTGCGGCGGCAGAAAACAGAAGATGAAATATCGGGCTGATGCAGCACATATGCTTGCACAGCCCGTTTCTTTTGGCAGAAGTGCATATTCTGTGTTGAAATGTTAATATTTATATGGTATAATACAGAGGATAGTATTTTCACAAAAGGTGGTGCAAAGATGACAAACAAGGAGAAATTCATAAAAATATATGAGGAAAATATCAAGCGTCCCGGAAGCGACAAGCTGCTTGCATGGATCTGTTCGGAAAACAGCGACTTTTTCACAGCACCTTCAAGCACACGCTTCCACGGCTCGTATGAGGGCGGACTTTTAGAGCACAGTCTCAATGTATACGAGTGCCTGAAGGATTATCTTTCAAGACCTCGCACAAAGGAGCTTTACGGCATGGATTATTCGGAGGAATCCATAGCGATTGCTGCGCTTCTCCATGACCTGTGCAAGGTGAATTTCTATGCGGTTGATTACCGCAATGCGAAGAATGCTCAGGGCATATGGGAGAAGGTTCCCTACTATACTATAAGGGACGAGCTTCCCTATGGTCATGGCGAAAAGTCTGTTTATATAGTTTCCGGATTCATGCGGCTTTCTCGTGAGGAGGCGTTTGCCATAAGGTATCACATGGGCTTTTCCGGCAACGAGGACAAGAATCTGGTAGGTCAGGCACTTGAGAAGTTCCCGCTTGCTCTTGCGCTGAATGTTGCTGATATGGAAGCTGCATACTTTTTAGAGGGCAGCGATAAATAAAAGTTTTTGGGTCCAGCAGTTTTTCAAAAATGCTGGCGTAGGGTCTGGGACGAGGAGTCCCAGGTGATTGCGGAGCAATCACAGCACTAAAATACACGAGCATTTTTATCTAAGAAAAGCACCACAAATTTCGCTTTGTAAAAAACTTTCCTATAAAGTCAAGTTGATCTAAAGAGGTCTGCTTTCAGTTCGCAGTAAAGAAAGTCAGCGAAATTTGTAACACAGCAGGAGAGAACGGCGAAGCCGTAGAATCCTGCGGACAGTACGAGCCTTGCTTCCCAAGGATGTTCGTTCAAGGGTTCAAGCCAGTACTCATCACTATATCATAACAACAAACAATTAAATTACACGGAGGTAATAACAATGCACTGGTATGACAACGCAATAATGTATCACATCTATCCCTTAGGCTTCTGCGGAGCGCCTAAGTATAACGAGGGCGGCGATATTGTAAACCGCCTTGACAAGGTGAGAGAATGGATCCCTCACCTGAAAGAAATGCAGGTTGACGCCATCTACTTCGGACCGGTATTTGAATCCGCTGAACACGGCTATGATACTACCGACTATATGCAGATCGACCGCAGACTCGGCACAAATCAGAACTTCAAGGAGCTGTGCGACGAGCTTCACGCAAATGGTATACGTGTTATCCTTGACGGCGTTTTCAATCACGTAGGACGCAATTTCTGGGCGTTCAAGGACGTTCAGGAAAAGGGACAGGCTTCTCCCTATTGCAGTTGGTTTGCAGGTCTCAATTTCGGCGGAAACAGTCCCTGCGGCGATCCGTTCTGGTACGAGGGCTGGCATGGCTTCTACAATCTGGTAAAGCTTAACCTCCACAATCAGGATGTCTGCAACCACCTCCTTGACGCTGTCGGCTACTGGATGGACGAGTTTAAGATCGACGGTATACGCTTCGACGCTGCGGACTGCGTTGACTTCGGCTTCTTCAAGCAGATAAGAAGCTTCTGCAAGAGCAGAAATCCTGAGTTCTGGCTGATGGGTGAAATTATCCACGGTGACTATAACCGCTGGGCAAATCCGGAAATGCTGGACAGCGTTACAAACTACGAATGCCACAAGGGAATCTATTCCTCACATAACGACAAGAACTACTGGGAGATCAACTACTCCATCAACCGTCAGTTTGGAAACGGCGGTATATATAAGGGAATCCAGCTCTATAACTTCGTTGACAACCACGATGTAGACCGCCTTGCAAGCAAAATTTCTGATGCACGATATCTGAAGCTCTGCTATACTCTCATGTACGGAATGCCCGGTATTCCTTCAGTTTACTACGGCAGTGAGTACGGAGTAAAGGGTATTCACGAAAATAATTCTGATGACGGTCTGAGACCCTGTCTTGACCTCAGAGAGCTTGAAAATTCCGGCGACAGAGATCTTTACCGTCATATCGTGAAGCTTGGACGTATATACAAGGCGTATCCGGCTCTCAGAACCGGCGGCTTTGAGACTATAAATGTACAGAACCGTCAGCTTCTGTTCCGCCGTGAATATGAGGGTAGAAATGTATACGTTGCCCTGAACCTTGACGATCAGTCCTACTGGCTGAATTTCAGACCGTCCTGCGGCAGTCTGGTTGATGTTCTGTCCGGCGCATCTGCAAGAATGGAGAACGGCAATGCTATTATCGAGATACCGCCTTTCACCAGCATGATACTCGTTGAGGATGATATCGTAAACGGAACAGAAGCTCCGGAAGCTGCACCGATCGAGAATGTTCAGGAAATGACTGTTGAGATCGGCGGAAAGTACCGTCACTACAAGGGCGGCGAATACGAGGTGATCGCTCTTGCACAACATACCGAAACCAACGAAGAGCTTGTTGTCTACAAGAGCCTCCGTGACGGCAGAGTATGGGCAAGACCTAAGACTATCTTTACCGGCGATGTTAATGGTATGAAGAGATTTGAGAGGATGTAAATTTCTTCAATGGAAAGAAAGTATAATAAGAAATTGATACCAACAGCGAAAACGCTTCGGAAAACAATGACAAAAGAAGAACGTCATTTGTGGTACGATTTTTTAAAAGACTATCCCTTCAAATTTGTAAGACAAAAGGTATTAGGACGATATATTGCAGACTTTTACTGTGCAAAAGTCAAACTTGTGATAGAACTTGATGGTTCTCATCATTATACCAATAATGGTATAGAGTATGATATGGATAGAAACGAATATCTTTGTAGTTTTGGCTTAACAGTAATACACATTCCGAATAGCGATATAAATTCGGATTTTATAGCTGTCTGTGATTATATTGATTCTTTAATTCAAGAATTATTAGCTGGAAGAACCACGAAAGCCTCCCCTTAGTAAGGGGAGGTGGCACGCCGAAGGCGTGACGGAGGGGA
>JAZNOB010000224.1:0-3719 GCA_045580565.1 Ruminococcus sp. | reverse complement strand
TTCTTTATCAGCAGCAGAGATCCTCTCTGCATTGATGATCGACATAACATCGCTTACAGCCTTTTCAAGTTCGCCGTTTACAACAATATAATCATACTGGGATGCGCAGCGTATTTCACGTTCTGCTTCAGCTACACGCTTTGCAATGACCTCATCTGTTTCAGTGCCTCTTTTGCGGAGTCGTCTTTCAAGCTCTGCGACTGAAGGCGGAGCGATAAATACAAGCACAGCATCAGGGCATATGCGCTTTACATTGGCAGCACCCACGACTTCGATCTCAAGGAGAACATCCTGTCCCTGAGCACGTTTCTTTTCAACCTCATCCTTCAGTGTTCCGTAGTAATTTCCGCAGTATTTAGTATATTCAAGGACCTTATCCTCAGCAATAAGCTTCTCGAACTGTTCTTCTGTCAGATAGTGATAGTTCACACCGTCAGCCTCACCCTCACGCATAGGACGTGTAGTAGCAGAAACTGAGTAGCTGAGTCCCATTTCCTTGACAATACCGCCGAGAACAGTTCCCTTGCCGCATCCGGACGGACCTGAAACAACGATCAGCAAACCTCTTTTCATACATTTCACCTCATTCGATATTCTGAATCTGCTCACGGATCTTTTCGATCTCGGATTTCATATCCACAACAAGACGTGTGATTGCAATATCCTGAGCCTTTGAGCCGGTAGTATTCACCTCACGGTTCATTTCCTGAATAAGGAAATCGAGCTTTCTTCCCACAGGCTCGTCGGATTCAAGCAGATTACGGAACTGCTCAATATGGCTGCGCAGTCTTACAGTCTCCTCATCCACCGCAACTCTATCAGCAAAAACAGCAGCTTCAGTCACAATACGGGATTCATCTATGTCATGGTCAGCAAGAAGCTCTGCAACCTTTGCATAAAGCTTATCATAATAACGCTTGGAAGTTTCAGGGGCATTTTCTTCCACCCTGCAAAGCATATTTTCCAGCGAGGCAAGTCGGATTATGAGATCATCCTTCAGCTTCCCGCCCTCGGTTATACGCATAGCAAGAAACTTATCAGCTGCTTCTTCCACAGCCGGAGCAACAGCAGCCCATACAGCCTCCTCATCAAGCTGAACCTTTCTCACTGTAAAAACATCAGAAAATCTGAGTATAGTTGAAAGAGTAACATCATCCTCAAGCTGAAGCTTTTCATTTGCATTTCTCATTGCATTTACATAAGATTCGGCCAGATCTTCATTTACGTCCACAGCAAGTCCGTCAGTGCCATGAAGCTGAATACTCATGGAAATATCGACCTTACCACGAGAAGCTCGCTGCTGAACCTGTTTTTTCAGTCTATCCTCAAGATAGCTGTAGGCATGAGGGGTTCTCACAGACATTTCAAGATAGCGGTGATTTACCGAGCGTATCTCAACAAGAATATCCATATTCTCCAGTGCAAGGCTGCACCTGCCGAATCCAGTCATACTTTTAATCAAGGTAGTCCCTTCTTTCTCGTACACATATATCTTTATTATAGCATCATTCTGTATAAAAATCAAGTACAGATTTTAAATAATCCCCATACATTCAGGAATAGAAAAAGCGGCACGGATAAACCGTGCCGCTTTGAATATTAAGTCAATCTTCGATTAAGCAAAACAGATTAGTTTGCAGAAACCGGCAGAGTGTCAATCTTCAGAACCAGGAACTTCAGCAGAGCAGAAGCGTCGCTGCCGTCAACAACACCGCCGTTGGTAGCGCACTCAGCGTTAACCATCTGCTGGTCGTTGAACTGGATCTGCTTAGCCAGATACTTGTTCAGGTAAACCAGGTCGATCATGGATACCTTACCGTCCAGGTTAGTATCACCAGGCATAGCCTCGAGAGACGGAGTAGCTTCTTCAGTAACAGTTACAGAAACCTCTACCTTGTTGCCATCAGCGTCAGTAACAGTGATAGTTGTGCTGCCAGCAGCATTACCTGTTACCTTACCTGTAGAATCTACAGAAGCAATAGAATCATCAGCAGACTCGAATGTGCAGCCATCCTTGTTAGGAGTGATTGTATCAGTCTCGCCAACTTCGAGTTCGATGGATTCCTTATCAACCTTCAGATCCTCTGTTACAATTGAGCTTTCCTCAGGAGTAATCTCAGGATACAGCTCGTACATAGCACCCAGAGCCATGAGGATATCCCCCATATGCCAGAATCTGTGGAGTGTGAAGTAGTAGTTCTCAGTTGTGCCAGTAGCTTCATAGTCAGCCTTAGCCTTCTGGTACATATCACAATCCTCGTAGTTGGAACGGATGTCAACGAATGCTACGCCGTTCTTTACAATGTCGCCGTTAGGCATCTTACCTTCGTAACGAGAAGCCTGGAGAACCTTACCCTGACCGTTAGCCATCTGACCATCCGGAAGAACGAGCTTTGTCTCCCAGAGTCTCTTCAGGTTAGTGTTGCGGTCAACAGAACCCAGACCCATATCATCACGGAACATATCCCATTCACGGTCGATAAGCTCCTTAGCCAGATACAGAGACTGCTTGCCGTATTCATCAACGCTGCTCTTAGAGCCCTGAGCAGACTTATAGGAAGCTTCGCCATCTGCCAGATCAGCAGCAGAAACGCCCTTAGCCTTTGCATAGTAGATCAGAGTGTTAGCCAGTGAGGATACGCAACCCAGGTCGCCGTTACCATAGCCAACGATCTTACAAGTCAGACCAGTATTTTCCTGATAAGAACCAGACCAAGGATTCGGCTGACCTTCCCAGATCAGAGAAGAAGGAATAGAGAAGTTCTTGCCGTCGTCAACAACGCTGGACAGTACCGGAACTTCGAATTCTGTTTCAGTTGTATCATAAGGCTCATACTTAGCGGAGAACTTAGTTGTTTCCTGAGCTTCACCGAGGATGGTGTTGTCGAGGAACCAGCCTACCCACTTGTCGAGGATAGTTTCCAGAGACTGCTCAAGAGTCATACCGCCGATGTTTACATCACTTGCTGCGCCGCCGTCCTTAACAATGTAGTAAAGTTCAGCCAGACGCTGTACAGCCCATACCTGGTTACCGATCCAGTGGTTGGAACCGGGGTCAGCGTATACAGGATGTTCAAGATATGCCATTTCGTGGAATGTGGACTGATTTGCAGGATACTTCTCATAACGGCCCTTCCAGGAGTTTGTACAACCACCAGCGATCGGACCATCGTTAGACAGCAGCCACAGATACATTTCCATCTGTCTCTCGAGAGAGATCTTATAGTCTTCAACAGCACCCTGTGCCTTCATACCAGCAGAGAGATCGCTATCATATACGAGAGCGTATGCTGCCAGCGGGTTCTGGTAGAATTCGTGCATATGAGATGCACCGATCTGCCATGCCCATGAACCATCGAGAGCGCCGCCCCATGATGTATACCAGTTCATCAGGTAGTGCTTACCATTGTCATCACCAGCGCCAGCATACTTGTTCTGACCACCGATATCTACATAGTACTTATCGTACATATTGTTACGGCATTCGTCACCCATCTTACCTGCCAGTGCAGATACAGACTGGTTGCCGCCCCACTTGGAGTTAACCTGCTGTTCGCCTACGCCCCAACGATTTGCAGCGTAAACAGCCTGAATAGCACGGTCCTCAGCGTCAGGAGCGTATGTATAAGCAAACTGAGCAGCTACCTGTGCTTCAGTATTGAAGAATGCCTTCATACCGTTGCCGGTTACACCGAACTTCAGTTCTTCTACAGATGCGT
>JAZNOB010000223.1:0-1710 GCA_045580565.1 Ruminococcus sp. | reverse complement strand
TTGAGAAAGGGAGCTGGCACGCCGAAGGCGTGAGGTCGGGGATTGCGGGTAGAAAAGTAGGCTGAAATTTCAGCGTTACTGCGCTTTTTACAATCCCCTCAGTCAGCTTCGCTGACAGCTCCCCTTACTAAGGGGAGCCTTTGGGCGGTGCGCTTTGCGTATTTACTTTGCACGCACGACTTAAACGCCGCTTGAGGGGCACTTGTGTAGACTTATCGGACGCCATAACTTAAATGGGGTGCAATGCGGTGCAGCTGGCGCCAGCTGAAAACTACAATTTATACTTTCCCAACATTCTATACAGAACCTATTTTATCTTCGTCAGCCAAAAAAGGACTGTCCTCTGCGGACAGTCCTTTTAATTTATGCAGGCACTACTTGCCCATGATCAGCATTTTCATCATACTCAGGTCGAATATATTGACCATGCCGTCAGCACTCACATCCGCTGCCGGAAGTCTGTCCTCTGCAAGAGGCTCAGCATCCACCAGATGCTTCTGGAGCGCAACTGCGTCAGCAACGCTTACCTTTCCGTCGCCGTTTACATCGCCGGATATGCTCTCCGGTGACTCCTCCTTCACAAGGATATCAACGCTTGTTACTGTGATAGTACCCTTGTAGGGCGAAAGCTTTATCCTGTCAAGGTCAGTATACGCAGCGCCGTATTCTTCAAGTGCAGCAAGGATATCTTCAGCCATGATGCAGGCTCTCTCGCCGTTTGAGTATGACGGCTCTACAGGGCACCAGATGGATTCGCCATTCCATCTCTGAAGAACCACATTGGGCGGATATGCGCCCACATAGTCAACCTGTATCGCATAGGAATCACCCAGTGCTGCAAGCTCCTCGCCGTCAAATGCGTCTATGCTGCCCCAGTCGCCTGTGGATGAATCACCGGTGATCTCGCCTGTGAAAACATTTCTGTGCAGAGCATAGTCACCGCAGGGATATTTCGCCACACGGTCATACATGACATAATCCTTGGGCGTTTCTCCCTGTCTCTCGAAAAGCTCAGTGAGAGTTACGAACTCATAGCCCTGCGCTTTCAGCTCAGGTACTGCTCTTGCTACAGCTTCTACCGTCATATCATTTCCGGCAGCGTCGTGGAACAGGAATATCTGACCGTCCTTTGCTTCCTCCATCAGATAATTATATCTGTCATCAGAAGTTACAGTATCCATATAGTCGCTGCATCCGATACCGCAAATGAATATCTGGTCGATAAGCTCGTACATCTTGTCATTCACATCAATAAACGGCGGACGGAAATACTTCGTGCCCTCGCCGGTTATCTCCGTTACGTATTCGTCCACATACTGTATCTCAGCGATTATCTCCTCATCTGAAAGAGCCGGCATATTTGAGTGGGACTTTGAATGGTTGCCTATCTCGCAGCCCATATCGTAGGCACGCCTTACCGTGGCTGCGCTTTCCTCGCTGATATTCCTGCCGATAAGGAAAAAGGTAGCCTTGGCGTCATTTTCCTCAAGTATATCAAGTATCTCGCAGGTCGTTGTAGTATTGGGTCCGTCGTCGAAGGTAAGGGCAATTAGCTTTGATCCCTCCTCTGCGGCTGTTGTATTTACAGGAAAAGCCGTCATTCCGGCAGTCATGACAACAGCTGCCGCTATGCTTATGATTCCTCTGATATTCATAGGTATGCTCCTTTCACGCAGGCGGTTTGTGCATCTGTTTTAATTATACCATATA
>JAZNOB010000222.1:0-4823 GCA_045580565.1 Ruminococcus sp. | reverse complement strand
CTGCTTCAGGGCGGTATGGCATGGGTTGCTGAAAGCACACTTGCAGCAGCAGTTACAAACGCAGGCGGCTGCGGTATTATCGCAGGCGGCAGCGCACCTATCGACTATCTCCGTGATCAGATCAGAAGATGCAAGTCTCTGGTAGGGGACAAGCCCTTCGGTGTGAACATCATGCTCATGAGCCCCAACGCAGAAGAACTTGCACAGCTGGTTATCGACGAAAAGGTTCCCATGATCACAACTGGAGCCGGCAATCCCGGCAAGTACATGGAAGCATGGAAGGCAGCAGGCATCAAGGTTATACCTGTAGTTCCGTCCGTAGCACTTGCGAAGCGTATGGAAAGAAGCGGCGCAGACGCTGTTATCGCTGAGGGTACAGAATCCGGCGGTCATATCGGCATGAACACAACAATGTGTCTCGTTCCTCAGGTAGTTGACGCAGTTGATATTCCTGTTATCGCAGCAGGCGGCATCGCTGACGGCAGAGGCGTTGCAGCTTCCTTTATGCTGGGCGCAGAGGGCGTTCAGATCGGTACACGCTTCCTTGCTTCTGACGAATGTCAGATCCATGAGAACTACAAGAATCTCGTTGTAAAGGCTAAGGATACCGACAACCAGATCACAGGCTTCTATTCAGGCAGCCCCTGCAGAAGCGTAAAGACAAAGTATACAAAGAAGCTTCAGGAGATGGAAAAGAACGCAGCTCCGCCGGAGGATTTCGAGGCTCTTACAGTAGGCTCACTCCGCAAGGCAGCAGTTGATGGCAATGTTGACGAGGGTTCATTCCTCTGCGGACTTATTGCAGGTATGGTAAACGATATCCGTCCGTGTAAGGATATTATCGAAGAAATGATGACAGACGCTGAGAAGCTTCTTGGCAGATAAGCGAAAGGAGAAAATGTTATGGCAGTTGCACTTATTACAGGGGCATCACAGGGCATCGGCGCTTGCATCGCAGAGCGTCTTGCAAAGGACGGCTTTGACGTGGCTATCAACCACTTCCCAAGCGCCAGCGACAAGGCTAACGCAGAAAAGGTTGCAGAGGCTTGCCGCAGCTACGGCGTAAAGGCTGAGCTTTTTGCAGCAAATGTTGCAGATTACGCACAGTGCGAGACAATGGTAAAGGCAGTAAAGGAAAGCCTTGGCAGCATCGACGCTCTCGTAAACAACGCAGGCATCACAAAGGACGGTCTCCTTCTCCGTATGTCCGAGGAGCAGTATGACGCAGTTATCGCTGTAAACCAGAAGAGCGTTTTCAATATGATAAAGCTTGTTGGCGCAGTTATGCTTCGCCAGAAGCACGGCAGCATTGTAAGCCTTGCTTCTGTAGCAGGTCTCTACGGCAATCCCGGTCAGATGAACTACTCCGCATCCAAGGCAGCTATTGTTGGTATGACAAAGACAGCCGCTAAGGAGCTTGGTTCAAGAGGCATCACTGTAAACGCAGTAGCTCCGGGCTTTATCAAGACAGCTATGACAGACGCTCTCTCCGATGATGTAAAGAGCGCAATGATGAAGCAGGTTGCTATGGGCAGATACGGCACACCGGAGGAGATCGCAAGCGTGGTTTCATTCCTGTGCTCCTCTGACGCAAGCTATGTTACCGGTCAGACTATCGAGATCTCCGGCGGTCTTATGATGTAAATTTTTCCCACTTAAATCTATTTAAGCAGAAAGGAAATAATAAGAAACTATGAGAAAAGTAGTAATTACAGGTATGGGCACTGTCAATCCTCTGGGATGCGGAATTGACGCATTCTGGGAAAACGTAAAGGCAGGCAAATGCGGTATTTCAACTATAGATAAATTCGATCCCACTGAGGTAGGCGTAAGCGTTGCAGGCATTGTACGTGATTTCGAGCCTACAGATTATTTCGACAAGAAGGATGTCCGTCATATGGAACGCTTCACCCAGTTCGCAGTAGCCGCTGCAAAGCAGGCTATCGACGACTGCGGCAGCGACATGAAGGATCTCGACCCTTACCGCTGCGGCGTTATTATCGGCTGCGGTATCGGCGGTCTGGAAATGACTGAAGCAGAGCATACAAAGTACATGGAAAAAGGTCCGAACCGTGTTTCACCTTTCTTCGTACCTATGATGATATCCAATATGGCAGCAGGCGAGATCTCCATGAAGACAAACTTCCGTGGCGACAACTTCGCAACTGTAACAGCCTGTGCTTCATCCACACACGCTATCGGCGAGGCTTTCCGCAAGATCAAGGACGGCTACCTTGACGCTTGTATCTGCGGAGGTACTGAGTCTACTGTAACAGAATTTACCATCGGCGCATTCAAGACCATGAAGGCTCTTACACGTGAGACAGACCCCATGAAGGCTTCTACTCCTTTCGACAAGAACAGAAGCGGCTTCGTTCTGGGCGAGGGCGCAGGTGTTCTCATGCTTGAGGAATATGAACACGCTAAGGCAAGAGGCGCACACATCTACTGTGAGATCGCAGGCTACGGCGCAACCTGCGACGCATACCACATGACATCTCCGTCACCGGAATGCGAGGCTGCTGCAAGAGCTATGAAGAATGCCTATGAAGAAGCAGGACTTGCAGCTGACGAGGTTGACTACATCAACGCTCACGGCACGTCTACTGGTCTCAACGACAAGTACGAGACCCGTGCAGTAAAGATCGCTCTGGGCGAGGAAAATGCACGCAAGGTAAAGATAAACTCCACAAAGTCCATGACTGGTCATATGCTGGGCGGTACAGGCGCAGTTGAAGCCATCGTATGCGCACTGACTATCGAGAACAGCTTCATCCACAAGACTATCGGTTATACTACACCTGACGAAGAGTGCGACCTTGACTACTGTACAGACGCATCGGTGGAAATGCCTGTAAATGCAGCACTTTCCAACTCTCTTGGATTCGGCGGTCATAACGCAACACTGTGCTTCAAGAAGCTTGAGGATTAAGGAGACGGACGATGTATAGTATTGAAGAGATCAAGGAGCTGGCGAAAACAGTCTCCGAATATAAGCTTGGCAAGATCAAGATAAAGACAGACGACGAGGAACTGGTTATCGAGGGTCAGCACTGCCCGCCGATGCCGCCGATGCCGCCAATGGGCGGTCCTTCGACTGTTGTTATGACTGCGCCTGCACCGGCAGAAGCTCCTGCTGCACCGGCAGCTGCTGAAAAGTCCGGCAATGTAGTAAAAGCTCCGATCGTGGGCACCTTCTACGCCGCAGCTTCACCGGACGACGCTCCCTATGTAAAAGTAGGCGACACTGTTAAGAAGGGCGACGTGCTCATGATAATTGAGTCCATGAAGCTTATGAACGAGGTAACAAGCGATTTTGACGGCACAGTAGAGGAGATTCTGGTTTCAAACGGCGACGCTGTTGAATACGACCAGCCTCTTATGCGTATTGTCTGAGACAGGAGGAAAAAATAATGGCAGAGGTTCTGATGAACAGAGAACAGATCATGGAGATAATTCCTCACAGAGATCCGTTCCTGCTGATAGATGAAGTCCTTGAAATGGAGGACGGCAAGCGTGTTGTGGCACGTAAGTATATGAGAGAGGATGACTACTGGTTCAAGGGTCATTTTCCGGAAAAGCCTGTAACACCGGGCGTTCTTATGGTAGAGATGCTTGCACAGGCTGGCGCAGTATGTATTCTTTCTCAGCCTGAGTTCAAGGGCAAGATAGCTCTCTTTGCAGGCATCGACAAGGTAAAGTTCCGCAAGCAGGTAGTACCGGGAGATGTTCTTGATCTTGAAGTCGAGATCATCAGCCAGAGAGGCCCTATCGGCGTTGGAAAGGCTATAGCTTCCGTTGACGGTAAGAAGGCTGTTACCTGCGAGATCAAGTTTGCTGTAGAAAAGTAAGGAAGCGCACATGAAGTTTCAGAAGGTTTTAATAGCAAACAGAGGCGAGATCGCAGTCCGTATAATCCGTGCCTGCCGTGATCTTGGTCTGCATAATGTAACGGTCTATTCCACAGCCGACCGGTCAGCTCTTCATGCAAAGATAGCTGACCAGTCCGTATGTATAGGCCCTGCTGCAACCAAGGACAGCTACCTCAATATGCAGGCACTCATTGCTGCCTGTAAGAATACCGGCGCAGACGCAATTCATCCCGGCTTCGGCTTTTTGTCTGAGAGCGCAGAATTTGCCGCACTGTGCATAGAAAACGGCATTACCTTTATAGGTCCGTCACCTGAGTCTATCTCAATGCTGGGCGATAAAGCTCGTGCAAAGGAGACAATGAAGGCTGCCGGAGTTCCGGTAATTCCCGGCTCTGAGGGTGTCGTAAAGGACGCTGAGGAAGCTAAAAAAATTGCCGCAGAGATAGGATATCCCGTTCTTGTAAAGGCATCCGCAGGCGGCGGCGGACGTGGCATACGCCGTGTTGATAATGACGAACAGATGGAACAGCAGCTTACTCTTGCAAAAGAAGAAGCATTGAAGTTCTTCGGCAATGACGAGGTTTACCTTGAAAAGCTCATCGTAGGTCCTCACCATGTTGAGATACAGATACTTGCTGACTCATTCGGCAATACAGTGGCTCTCGGCGAACGTGACTGCAGTATGCAGCGCAGAAACCAGAAGGTCATTGAGGAAAGCCCCAGCCCGCTTATGACAGAGGAGCTGAGAGCTAAGATGCAGGACGCTGCGGTAAAGGCTGCAAAGGCTGCCGGCTACTGCAACGCAGGTACTATTGAATTTCTTGTAGACCACGAGCGCAATTTCTACTTTATGGAGATGAATACCCGTATTCAGGTAGAGCATCCCGTAACTGAATTTGTAACAGGCATAGACCTTGTACAGATGCAGCTCCGTATTGCACAGGGCGAGGC
>JAZNOB010000221.1:0-4751 GCA_045580565.1 Ruminococcus sp. | reverse complement strand
GCTTTTCACTTCGAAAACCAATCCCTCAGTCAGCTTCGCTGACAGCTCCCTTTCTCAAATGGAGCCTTGGGCGGTGCGCTTTGCACTTTTTTAATCGCACGTACGACTTAAACGCCCCTTGAGGGGCACTTGTGTAGACTTATCGGACGCCATAACTTAAATGGGGTGCAATGCGGTGCAGCTGGCGCCAGCTGCAAACTACAATTTATACTTTCCCAACATTCATCCATTGATTACCATATGTTTCATAACACTGAGGTCATATACATTGACTGCTTCATCCTCGCACACATCTCCGGCATTCATATCGGTAATATCCCCTGCACATACCAGCCACTTCTGAAGCATAACCACATCCAGAAGCGAAAGCATTCCATCAGCATTGACATCGCCCTTCACTTCAGCAGGCTGATTGTAATTCATCATTGCAGCTGTAAGAAGTATCATTGCCGCATTGCCATAAATAGTATTCTCGTTGGTCGTATATTCTGAGTCACTGTCAATGTAGCATTTACCTACGAACTTTGAAAGATGAGGATTGTTGTGATTATTCGCACCCTCTGTAAAATATCCGGCAGGACACTTATACGGGTCGAGCTTTGCGTCCTTGGAATAGATGGCACTGTAGATGTTTTCAACACTATTTTCACCCCAGCCTGAAACGTAGCTGAATGAGATGGGATTGTTACCAAGCAGGTAGTGGAAATGCTTTTCAATTACACTTACAGATTCAGCTGTAGGCTCATCGCTGCCGTACATTATCATATCTCCAAGCATAATAGTCATTGCACTCTGTGCGACATATTTATTAGAGCCCCACCAGAAGCCCCATGTAGGGATGACAAGTCCCCAGTTATCATTCTTCAGGCATCTTGTACGCCATGCAGAGTAGCTTGAAAAAGCATCAGTCATAGCTGCATCTGCATTTTCATTCTCATACAAATAATAGTAGTAACCAAGAAAAGAACGGGCACCGTGGCTGTAGCTTATGTATGAATTACTGAAGCACTGGGTAATATTTGCTTCATTGCAGTGAGCTACAAGATAGTCCTCATATTCCGCTGCATCCTCACCGGCAAGAGTCAGCGCTCTGTATATTGAGCCAGCTGCCCAATACATACTGCGGTCAAGATCTGCCTGTTTAAAGATATATGTTCTATTTGCCGCGCCGATAGACATATTCTTTGCATTGGCAGAGTCATTTACCCAATCCCATGATCTGAGAGCTGTTGCAAGGCACTGTTCCGCAAAATCTGCATATACAGGAATATCCTTATAGACAATATACGCATGAGCAAGCACCGCAGCCATATCCGCTGTTGCAAGATGGCATCTCAGGTCTATTTCAGAGGGATCAGATTCATGGTTTGACGTTTTGTAAAGGGTATCCTCCAGATAGATCACACCGTCACTGTAATTGGCAGCTGTATAGAATGAGCCGTCCTTGCTGCTGTGTTCAAGCTTCAGGAGCATATCAAGCTCCCACTTTATCTCAGCAAGGATACCGGGTGCGTCCACATAAGCAGGATTATCAGGATCTGTTTCAGGGATATTCATTTCAAGGTCAGCAAAAACATCCGGATACAGTTCATAGGCACGCAGCAGATCCTCAACAGACTGTGCGCCTGGCGAGGTGTACTTACCATAGTCTCCCGCATCATACCAGCCTCCTGAAACATCAAAGGTTTCAGCGTCCGGATTGTCTCTGTCAGACCATTTCTTTACAGTAATATCATTGGGATGCAGATTCTCTCTTGCAAAATCCCCTGCATACTTTTCCTCAATAGTTATACCCTGTCTCTGATAATAATAATACTTAGTAAGGTCACTGAGCATATCATCGTACACATCGTCCTTTATCTCAAAGGATACAGAAACGAGCTCGTCAAGCTCCAGACCGTCAGCCTTGTCACGTGGCGAACGCACATCCGGATCAAGTCCTGCATCTGGTATGCGAATGTAATATGTTCCGGCTTCTGTGACCTCATCGAAGCTTATCTGATGTACGATCTCTCCGGAAAACTTTTCCTCATACATACCGTCTGGCAGTGTTCCGGAAAATACCGCCTCATCATTTGCTGCATTTACTATCTCATATGTCTTTCCGTTCAGCGAACCGAACTTCTCAAAATAGCTTACACGTGCAGTTTTCGTATCATTGCAGTAATAACCCACCTGATTGACTTTTATAAGAGGATACTGCCTTTCATCGTCCGGAGAAGTAACAGTAACATTGCGGAATGACACAGTCGTATCCTTAGGCACTCCGCTTACAGCCACAAAGTAGAAATATTCCAGTGTAAAATCAGTATCCTTATTTGCATCCACAAGCGGCTTTATGGGAAGAGAATAGCTTGTCCACTCAGTACCTACGCTGATGTCACTGTACTCCTCCAGATCATTCCAGAAGATTCTTGTTTCCTTACCGTGATTATGGGAAACAAGTCCTATCCTGAAGCTGACCTCACCCGTACCATTGTTTAGTGCCTCAAAGTTCAAGTAACCATTTTCGTAATAATCGCTGATACTCAGGGCAGTCCAGTTGGTATTGGGCGTCATTGTATCACCGCCCCAGCTTTTCGTTGTCCAGTTGTTCCCGTTATTGTCTATAAGGATCGTCTGAAGCTGAATGCCGGGAGTTTCCTCCACATTAGCAGCCGAAACAGGTACGGCAGAAAACAGCATCACAGCACCCAGAGCTGATGCAATAATACGTTTCGTAAAAGACTTTTTCACGTTTTACACCTCTCCTTTTTAATGTATTGCACATCATAATTCTGATTAAGTAGACAAGCGTCTATATAACATATTATAGCATATACGCCCACACCTGTCAATAACGGCAATGTGTTTTTGTGCGTTATATATAAATCATCCTGCAATAATCAGCAAAAGCGGCAGAGCATATGGCTCCGCCGCTTTATTTTTGGTTTATTATATGCTTGATATAATGTCATCCCACGAAGGAGAAAGCCCTGCTGCATTTTTTGCGTAGTAGGTGAGGATGGACACTGCGTCGTCGAGGGTGACTTTGCCGTCGCCGTTTACATCGGCAGTAGCATAGTACCTGCATCGTTCCGACGAAAGACCGGCTGCCATTTCTGAATATAGACTAAGCACCTCTACAGCATCGGAAAGGTCAACAGTTCCGCTTCCATCAGTATCGCCAGTGATAGGAATGTTGGGTGCTGGTGTAGCTACAGCAAATTGACAATATTCAGTCGCTGGATTCAGTACGAACCACATTGTAAGAACACCTTGCACATGAGGTGTATAATAGATTTCATTTCGCCTGTACCCTCTTAAATTTACATCATGATATATTACTGTTCCGTTATTGCCATAGTGGTAGTGCTGTGAACCATATGAACAATCTGCCGTTTCAGGAAATCTCAGGCTGTCGTGAGTAACCTCAGGCAGAGTAGCTATCATAATACTGTCACTGAGATAGAAATACTCCACACCAATATCATAAGCCTCTGCCGCTTCGTCTGATAACGAACGGATTTCTGAAGGTGATAATGCGATAAGCTCCTCTATAGTGTATCTTCCATAAATATCCGAACTGTCTGTTTCGCCGTCAGCATACGGATTTTCTACAGGTTCAACCAAATAAGTCGATACATACGCAGTATTATTCCACGAAACAACAGGCTGAATATGATCTACTATGTCAAGCTCTGAGAGTTGTTGGCAGACTTCAAGAAAATTAGCCGCCTTTTCATCTACAGTACCGTCAACCGGATATTCAAGTTCTATTTCATATAACCGCTGTCCGGTTTCTATTTCAGAATCATATGTAACCGCTGTTATTCCTCCCACTCCGGCGAAGTCTTCATGTGTAAGCTCTCTGTCTGTCACAGATGTAAGTGCAGAAGCGGTATTCCATGACTTTATTATAGTATCCTTTGCGTTTATCTCGTCCACACTGTAAACGTCCTGCACGCCATCCAGCAGATAAAGTTCTTCCGGCGATACACCCTTTACAAGCATAAATGGATACACGAGCTCTGAAACAGATATACTGTCAGTGACATATTCCCATGATGTACCGTTCAGCAAATAATATTCTGTATCAACAATAACCTCAGCATTTTCAGGCAATATGATACCTGCAAGAGCTTCATCATCTTTCGCTGTAACAACGTAAAACTCTGCATCCGAATGTCTCCATACGTAAGCATACGAAGAATCAGCCCTGCGGTTGTAATACGTCATGTAATCATAACCAGATGAATCAGGAATCTCAACAGTAATAAAATCATCACCAACTGAAACAACATTATACATCAACTTATCAAGATCGGTAGCAGCCGGAGAAGGCTTGGTTTCCGGCGGTACAGTAGTTGTGATTGCTTCAGTTATGATTGCTTCAGTTGCTTCAGAAGCAACTATACTTACAGATGTTTCGCTGACATCTGAAGTGACAGACGATGCAGTTGCAGCAGTTGTCACGGCATTCGCTGTTGTTACTGTACGTGACTGCGATAAAGTAACTGAGATTCCTGTACCGGCTGATGTAACAGTAACAGCTGGCGACTTTGAAAGAGATGATGTGCTTGACGCTTCATATGATGTATTTGTAACAGTTTTAGTGGTATCATCAGAAGCAAAGCTGACTTCTGTAGTGACAGCTGCTGTTTCAACAATCTCCATTTCGTTTGGTTCTTCCGGCACAACAGGATCCTGAATATTGCTTGTCAGCAGACCTATACCTGCTGCAATAATAATACCAAATAATGACATAAACG
>JAZNOB010000220.1:0-2288 GCA_045580565.1 Ruminococcus sp. | reverse complement strand
AGAACGTGCTTGCCCGCAGCTATCATAGAAACGATCGCTACTGCAACACCGATAAACGCTACTGTAAGATGTGTAGTCGCATGAGTTACAAGAAGAACTACTGCTGCAAGGAAAATAATTGTATTGATAATAAATCCGGGCTTATCTGTAATTGCGCTTGCCGGTGAAGGCATATTTGCGAAATCCTCAGGTGCAGCGTTGCCCTTTAAATCCTTACGCATAACAAGATAGAAATATGCAAGAATAAATACAAAGGAAATAACAGCAATTACGCCGGTATTTGTGATGAAATCAGTGAATGTATAGCCAAGCTGTGTGCCGATGATGATGTTGGGCGGGTCACCGCACATTGTTGCACTGCCGCCGAGATTTGCGCAGAATATCTCTGCAAGGATCATAGGTACAGGCTTGAACTTCAGAAGCTTAGCAAGCTCGATAGTGATAGACGCCAGGAACAGAATTACTGTGATACTGTCGATGAACATAGCCAGAACAAAGGACATACACATAAACGCCATGAATATCGGTACAGTCTTGTAGCGTACAAGCTTTGCAATAAGCATACAAAGCCAGCGGAAGAAGCCTACTCTTGCCATACCCTCAACCATTACCATCATGCCGGCAAGGAAAAGAATCGTTGACCAGTCAATGCCGCCTGATTCAGATTCGCCGGTTGCGTGCCAGAATTCAGGCTGAATAATAGCTTCAAGGTTTATCGTATCCCAGATAGCTCCGAAGTCACGGAGACATACGCCGAATACGAAGATAAGCGCAAGTGCGCCGCAGCACAAGGTTGTTATGTGCTTTTCGATTTTTTCTGTGATTACCAGAAGGAACATTACAACAAATATTATTATTGCAACTATAGATGCCGCTGTCATAGAAATTATCCCCTTTCATCCCTGAAATAGTTTTTTCAGCCGTAATTTTTTCTCTGGAAATAAGACAGCAATCGTCCAGAAATTACAAGCCTTTACCATTATATCACTTTGACCTGATATGTCAAGTTAAATCCCCGTTAAATTTATCTTTTCGGCATATTGTATAATTTATTCGCCTCAATCGCTCTGTGGACTTCCAGTAAAAACTCCGGCATCAACTTACAATAATGTAAAAATACACCTGCAGGTACTTGAAATTTAATAAAGCTTGTGGTATAATAATTAGGTTAATCACTTTATCCGAAAGGAAATGAGACTATGTCAAATAACAAGGATGGAAAGAAGAATAAGAATTTTGAGATTCCTCGTCCGGTATTTCCGAAGCGTGCTGTTGTAACCGGCGGTATGCCATACGGCAATAAGGAGCTTCACTTTGGTCATGTGGGCGGTATGCTGGTTTTTGCAGATACCTATGCACGTTTTCTCCGTGACCGTATCGGCAAGGAAAATGTTATATTTGTAAGCGGCACAGACTGCTATGGTTCGCCTATCGCTGAAAGCTGGAGACAGAAGGAGGCAAAGGGTGAATTTAAAGGCTCTCTCGTTGACTTCGTTCTGAGAAACCACGAAAAGCAGAAGGCTACTCTTGCCTCCTACGCCATATCCCCTAATCTTTTTGCTGCATCTGGTCTTGACCGTGCTAAGGAAGTCCACGCTGAGTATACTCAGGAGTTCCTGAATTCCCTCTACGAAAAGGGTCAGCTGGATAAGATAACTACCATGCAGTTCTTTGACGAAAAAGCTGGCGTGTTCCTGAACGGCAGACAGGTTATCGGCAAATGTCCCGTAGAGGGCTGTACCTCTGAGAAGGGCTATGCTGACGAATGCGATCTGGGTCATCAGTATATGCCGGAGAATCTGCTCAGTCCTGTTAGTACTCTCACCGGCGAAACACCTACCATGAAGCCCGTTACCAACTGGTACTTCAAGCTCCGTGATTATGAGGGTCTGCTGAAGGAATGGGTTCAGGATATGCAGAAGCGCAAGGATGTACGTCCGGTTGTGCACAAGACTATTTCCGAGTTCTTAAAGCCTCCGGTAATTTATGTTAAGCGTGAGTTCGAGGAGAAGTACCTTGAGCTTCGTGATACCATGCCGGAGCACACATACCTTGAAGAAAAGAAGAAGCCTTCTTTCACTATCGAGTTCACAACACTTTCGGACTGTGACGAGGCGTGCAGAATTCTTACTGAGAATCAGATACGCTATCGTACCGGCAAGACTCTCGTTCCGTTCCGTCTGACAGGCAACATCGAATGGGGCGTACCTGCGCCGGAATTTGAGGATACAAAGGGACTGACTGTATGGGTATGGCCGGAGTCTCACTGGGCACCTATTTCCTTTACC
>JAZNOB010000219.1:0-1553 GCA_045580565.1 Ruminococcus sp. | reverse complement strand
GATGTAGGCTGACTCGTCTGGGCACCCGTTTGTTCTGAAGGTTTTTCATTCTTGCTGCCACAACCGACCAACAGACAAAGTGCCATTGACAGTGTGAGCATAAAAGTAATCCATTTTTTCATTCTCCGCTCTCCTTTTTTTACTAAAATCTATGCCGCTTTTGCGACTACTACGCTACAAATATAAAGCTCTGTGTTACTGGCGCATATAAACCCAACTGTTCATAATAACCAGTTTGTCTCCGTCCACATAAAAACTGAAATTATCCTCGTTGCCATCGTCATAACTAATCGAAATGCGGTCATCGGTAACTTTATAGGTATAAGTGTACTCCACACCTTCATAGATTTGATAGCCGCTTCCGTCTGTATAGAACGCATAAGTCTCCGAGCCGGCTTCGTCCGTCCATGTACCAATCAATTCAGCAGGTATATCGGCTGTTTCCTCAATCTCATCCGCCTCTTCTGTCTGCTTATCCAGCTGTAATTCATCACCAAACACGTCCACCATAGTCAGCAAATCACCACTGACAGAGATCGTGAACTCTTCCACATCGTCAACATCATACGTCAAAGTCAAAACATTACCGTTCACGTCATAAGTAAAAGGATACTCCGGACCGCTAATCAGCACACCTGTACCATCCGTATTGAAGATGTATGTATCCTCCCAATCGCTATCTCTCTGTAACCATGTACCGAGCAGTTCGTCGGCATTCACGTTCACAACAGGAGCTTGCGTTTCTTCCTCCTCGCTTCCTGCAAACGGATTTGCAACGCCGGAGTCTACGCCGAAAAGCTCTCCTGCAATCCACGCACATTGAACCTGCGTCAGCTCATCCCAGCCAGTTGAATACATATCAAACCCGAAAAGTGCCTTTGTTGTCAGATCCATGATTTCGCCTGTACCTTCTTCCGCCTTCCAGTAGTCCAGGTCATATTCAACACCCACAAAAATCTCTGTCTGTTCGCCGTAATCTTTAAATGTGTACTTGGTTTCAATCATCATGACATCATAGCCGTTCCATTCAAAACCAAGCGGTGTTACCTGCTGTGAGCATCCACTGTTTTCTTCTGCGGTTTCAGCATCCAATTCCCCGTCAAAATAAAGCTGCGCTATAATCGGATAAGCAGTGGGCTCGTTATTATAAGCATCACGATGCCAGTGCATGTTGCTGGATGCGTGATACTCATTGACTTCATCGTCTACCTGCACCATTATTACACTGCCGTCTTCTGCGTATTCCTGCAACGTATTTTCGCTAAACTCTGCTCCCTCGGGACAAAAAATCTCTGATGTATACTTTTCCTCATCACTACTGCTGCCCCAGCCATAATAAACCATAACACTGGATACATTACTGTTATCCTCATCAACAGCTTTCGTTGTTTCTTCCTCTTTTGTTTCAGTAGATGTTGCTGAAACGGCAGTCGTTGCTTTTTCAGCAGAGTCTGTATCTGTCGATGACTTATCACCTCCGCAGGCTGTTAAGGAACAAGCCATCATTCCTGCTAAAATCATTGTAAGTAATCTCTTTTTCATCTTTTCTCTCC
>JAZNOB010000218.1:0-4804 GCA_045580565.1 Ruminococcus sp. | reverse complement strand
CGGAATATAAATTTCGCTTACTTCTGTGCGATAGCAGCCTGTGCAGCAGCCAGTCTTGCGATCGGAACACGGAACGGTGAGCAGGATACATAAGTCGGAGGCCAAGCGGTCTTAGGAAGACAATTTCATCACACAACTCCTTGGCTCACAGAACGACATGGCTACGATCCGACTTCGGAATATAAATTTCGCTTACTTCTGTGCGATAGCAGCCTGTGCAGCAGCCAGTCTTGCGATCGGAACACGGAACGGTGAGCAGGATACATAATCCAGACCGATCTTGTGGCAGAACTCTACAGATGTAGGATCGCCGCCGTGCTCGCCGCAGATACCGATGTGGAGATCAGGATTTACAGGCTTACCCAGCTTGATTGCCATTTCCATCAGCTTACCAACGCCTGTCTGGTCGAGCTTAGCGAAAGGATCGTTCTCGAAGATCTTACGATCATAGTAAGCATCCAGGAACTTGCCAGCGTCGTCACGAGAGAAGCCGTAAGTCATCTGAGTCAGGTCGTTTGTACCGAAGCAGAAGAAGTCAGCATTTGCAGCAACTTCATCAGCTGTCAGACAAGCTCTAGGAATTTCCATCATTGTACCAACCTCGTATGTCAGGTCAGAACCAGCTTCAGCGATAACAGCGTCAGCAGTCTTGATAACTACATCCTTAACATACTTGAGCTCCTTAACCTCGCCTACCAGCGGGATCATGATCTCAGGCTTAACTGTCCAATCAGGATGAGCCTTCTTGGTGTTGATAGCAGCCTTGATAACAGCCTTTGTCTGCATAGCAGCAATTTCAGGATATGTTACAGCAAGACGGCAGCCACGGTGACCCATCATCGGGTTGAACTCGTGGAGAGAAGCGATGATAGCCTTGATGTCATCAACGGACTTGCCCTGTGTTTCAGCCAGAAGAGCAATGTCAGCTTCAGCTGTAGGAACGAATTCGTGGAGAGGCGGATCGAGGAATCTGATGCAAACCGGTGAACCTTCAAGAGCCTCATAGAGTGCCTCGAAGTCAGCCTGCTGCATAGGTTCGATTTTAGCAAGAGCTGCTTCTCTCTCTTCAACTGTATCGGAGCAGATCATTTCTCTGAATGCTGCAATTCTGTCAGCCTCAAAGAACATATGCTCTGTACGGCAGAGACCGATACCTTCTGCACCCAGCTCCTTAGCCTTCTTAGCGTCAGCAGGTGTATCAGCATTTGTTCTAACCTTCAGAGTTCTGAACTTATCAGCCCAGCTCATGATTCTGCCGAATGTACCAGCGATCTGAGCGTCTACTGTAGGAATGATGCC
This sequence comes from Ruminococcus sp., assembly GCA_045580565.1. Classification (GTDB taxonomy): domain Bacteria; phylum Bacillota; class Clostridia; order Oscillospirales; family Ruminococcaceae; genus Ruminococcus_C. The sequence goes on along the minus strand of JAZNOB010000218.1, from coordinate 3,505 downwards.
GTCATAGATGTTACCTGTAGAGCCGTCGATGGAGATGTAATCGCCTTCAACAAATGTCTTGCCGCCCAGCTCAAACTTCTTATTAGCTTCATCCATCTTGATATCGCCGCAGCCGGATACGCAGCAAGTACCCATACCACGAGCAACTACTGCTGCGTGAGAAGTCATACCGCCACGAACTGTCAGGATACCCTGAGAAGCCTTCATACCTGTAATATCTTCAGGAGATGTTTCAAGACGAACCAGAACTACCTTCTCGCCTCTGTTGTTCCAAGCTTCAGCGTCTTCAGCTGTGAATACAACCTTACCGCAAGCAGCACCAGGAGATGCACCCAGACCCTTGCCCATAGGTGTAGCAGCCTTCAGAGCAGCAGTGTCGAACTGAGGATGGAGCAGTGTATCCAGGTTTCTGGGATCGATCATAGCAACAGCTTCTTCTTCTGTTCTCATGCCTTCGTCAACCAGGTCGCATGTGATCTGAAGAGCAGCCTGAGCTGTTCTCTTACCGTTTCTTGTCTGGAGCATGTAGAGCTTTTCGTTCTCAACTGTGAACTCCATATCCTGCATATCTCTGTAGTGATTTTCCAGCTTCTGGCAAACATCCTGGAACTGTGCGAATGCAGCCGGGAACTTTTCAGCCATCTGAGCGATCGGCATAGGTGTACGAACACCAGCAACTACGTCTTCGCCCTGTGCATTTGTCAGGAACTCACCCATGAGCTTCTTTTCGCCTGTAGCAGGGTCACGTGTAAATGCAACACCTGTACCGCAGTCATCACCCATGTTACCGAATGCCATCATCTGTACGTTAACAGCAGTACCCCAAGAATAAGGAATATCGTTGTCACGTCTGTAAACGTTAGCTCTGGGGTTATCCCATGAACGGAATACAGCTTCAACTGCACCCATCAGCTGTTCCTTAGGATCTGTGGGGAAGTCTGTACCGATCTTGGACTTGTATTCAGCCTTGAACTGAGAAGCCAGTTCCTTCAGGTCGTCTGCATCAAGCTCTACGTCCTGAGTAACGCCCTTCTTTTCCTTCATAGCGTCGATAAGCTCTTCAAAGTACTTCTTACCAACTTCCATAACTACGTCAGAATACATCTGGATGAATCTTCTGTAGCAGTCCCAAGCCCATCTTGCATTACCGGACTTTGCAGACATAACTTCAACAACGTCTTCGTTCAGACCGAGGTTCAGGATTGTGTCCATCATACCAGGCATGGATGCTCTTGCACCAGAACGAACGGAAACCAGCAGCGGGTTCTCCTTATCGCCGAACTTCTTGCCTGTGATCTCTTCCATCTTGCCGATGTATTCCAGGATCTGTGCCTTGATTTCGTCGCTGATCTTGCGGCCGTCATCATAGTACTTTGTGCAAGCCTCTGTAGAAATTGTGAAGCCCTGCGGAACCGGCAGACCAAGACCTGTCATTTCAGCCAGGTTTGCGCCCTTACCACCCAGGAGCTCTCTCATGCTTGCGTTGCCTTCTGTGAACAGATAAACATACTTCTTCATTTTGAGTGTACCTCCAGATTTTTTTCGTTTGTAACCGGTTACCCTCCGGAAGCAGCCTGCCGGAGACAGCGTAAAGACACAATTATCCCTACCCATACCAGTCGTACTTTTATTATAACATATCCTCCGGAAAATTACCATACCTTTTTATAAAAAAATTTTAAGTCCAAAATTTTAGCAAGTTGTACAAAAATTACAATAAATTCGTTTTTTTCAGATTTCCTCTTGCAAATATCCGGAAAGTCTGCCATAATAAAAGTGGGTATAATAAATTGTAGTTTATCACCGCAGGCGATAAATTGCAATAAAACACACACAGGAGGTAAATACTATGAATCAGGCAGTAATTCTTGCCGGCGGACACGGCAAGCGTATGAAAGCAGACATCCCGAAGCCTATGCTGAAGATCCTTGATGTACCCATGCTCGGATGGGTTATACGTGCCTGTGAGGACGCAGGTACCGAACGCATCTGCGTTATCACCGGATACAAGGCTGAACATATCGACCATTATCTCAACGGAAAATGCGAGACTGCGCTTCAGTCTGAGCGTCTGGGCACTGGTCATGCGGTAATGCAGGCGGAGAGCTTCCTCAGAGAAAACAGCGAGGGCAATACTCTCGTGCTCTGCGGCGACGCTCCCTTTATGGACGCCGACACCATCAGCTCCGCCCTTGAGCTTCATACAGCTCAGAACAATGCTGTTACAGTTATCACGGCAGAGCTTCAGAATCCTCAGGGATACGGCAGAATAGTCAGAAGCGAAACTGACGGTATTGCGGCTATCGTTGAAGAAAAGGACGCAACCTCTGCTCAGAAGAAGATAAGAGAGGTAAACTCCGGCGCATACTGGTTCAGAACAGCCGACCTGCTGGAGCTTCTTTCAAAGCTCACTCCTCAGAATGCTCAGGGTGAGTATTATCTCACAGACACTATCAGTCTTGCCCTTGAAAGCGGCAGACGTGCAGGTGTTTATCTTACTGAAAACACCGAGGTCATTCTTGGTGCAAACACGAGAAAGGATCTGCTGATGCTCCGTGAAACTGCAAGACGCAATATCCTTGAAAAGCATATGGAAAACGGCGTGGACTTCACCTGTACAGAGGGTGTTGTTATTGGCAGAGATGTTGAGATAGAAGCAGGCACGGTCATCCAGCCGGGCACTATCCTCAAGGGAAATACAAAAATCGGCAGACGCTGCGATATCGGCCCGAATACTGTAATTGAGAATACAGTTATCGGCGAGGGCTGCCGTCTTAATGCGGTACAGGCTTATAATTCTGTTATTGAGGACAATGTAAAGATAGGACCTTTCGTACATATCAGACCCGATTCGCACATTAAAAGCGGCGTAAAGATCGGCGATTTCGTAGAGATCAAGAACTCCGTCATCGGTGAGCAGACATCCGTTGCGCATCTTACATACGTTGGCGACAGCGACGTCGGCAAGAAGGTAAACTTCGGATGCGGAACTGTAACCGTAAACTATGACGGCGTAAGCAAGCAGAGATGCGAGATCGGCGACAGCTGCTTCATCGGCTGCAATACGAATCTCATTGCGCCGGTAAAGCTTGGTACAGGCGTTTACACAGCGGCTGGTTCTACTATCACAAAGGATGTTCCGGACTATGCCCTTGCTGTTGAGCGTGGTCAGCTGAAGGTGAGAGAGGGTTACAGCCTGCGGAAGCTGAAGGATAGGATCTTCTCTGGTGATAAGGAGAAAAAATAAACATTTCTCAGTTTGTGTAAAAACCTCTGAAAGCCTCCCCTTAGTAAGGGGAGGTGGCTGAGCGAAGCGAAGTCGGAGGGGATTGCGCTGGGCGGAACTGACTTGAAATTCCTGCTTTGCTCTCTGAACACAATCCCCTCAGTCAGCTTCGCTGACAGCCCCCCTTACTAAGGGGAGCCTTGTTATCGCTCCGCATCACAAACTAAACAACCTTTAACAAGGCTGATTATTTATCAAAATGCAGATAATGTCCCATTC
>JAZNOB010000217.1:0-17060 GCA_045580565.1 Ruminococcus sp. | reverse complement strand
CAGGCTGGTATGTATTCATGACCTCTGCCACTGTATCAGCAAGTATTGCGCCTATCTCACTGCTCGTATCGTCGATATCCGTCCACTCTACGTCCTGATAACATATGGAGACCGGCATATCCAATGAAGAGTATGATGCTGCATTGCTGTGTATGGAAACAAAGAAATCATATCCCTTTGACATGAAGCCTCTTTCTCTGAGAGTCGGGTCATCTTCAAGTGATGTTTTGGTAAGGTCAGCGTGTGCACCGAGAGCTTCAAGCTCAGTTTTAAGGTAATTTGAAAGCTTCCATGCCATTACACTTTCGTAATACGGACTGTATACAGGCGATGGGTTATAATAGCCTATGTGACCAGGGTCGATCATTATTTTGACTACACTTTCATCAAGTCCAGCTATACTGCTGTTCGTTTCAATTTCCTCAAGTGGAGGCATCGTATCTTCTTCCGCAGTAACATTGGTTCCGTAAATGGGGACTCTTTCCTGATACATATAAACCTGCTCGCCGTAATCTGATTCGTCGGTTATTATGTAATCTTCATCGGATATATCACGTGAGCTTGCATATAAAGGCATAGCAAGAGCGCTGCACAGCAATGAGCCTGCTACTACAGCAGAAGCCAGTTTTTTAAACATATATAAACTCCTCTTTTTCCTGTCGTATGGGCAAAACTTACATTTATGAATTAACTATTTAATTATAGCACAGAAGTCAGAAAAATGCAATAGCTTTATATGCGAAAAGCGTGCAATGGAAAATATTAGGGCTTACTATTGATTTTTATACTAATCAGTGGTATAATATAAAGAAAAAATTATTTGTTTATTAAGCGCATCAGCGCTTTAATGAAAGGAGTACATATGCAGTATTCATATGTTGCAGAATATGGTAAATACATAAACCGTATAATAGCAGAAGTAAAAAAAGCCGTAATTGGTAAAGATATAATGATAGCAAAGGTTCTCCTTGCGATGCTTTCGAAAGGTCACATTCTTATCGAGGACAAGCCCGGCGTTGGTAAAACTACCCTTGCACTTGCTTTCTCCAAGGCAATAAGCCTTGACTGTAAGCGTATGCAGTTCACTCCCGATGTTCTTCCGGCTGATCTTACCGGCTTTTCCATATATCAGAAGAAAACTGAGCAGTTTGTATTTCAGCCCGGTGCACTGTTCTGTCAGCTGTTTCTTGCTGATGAGATAAACCGTACTTCAAGCAAAACTCAATCGGCACTTCTTGAAGTTATGGAGGAAGGCAGTGTTACTGTGGACGGTATTACCTACCAGCTGCCTCAGCCACATACAGTCATTGCAACTCAGAATCCTATAGGCTCTATAGGAACGCAGATGCTTCCGGAATCACAGATGGACAGATTTATGTTCCAGCTGGAAATGGGATATCCGGATCTTCAGCATGAAATAGAGATACTCAGGTCAAGGGAAAACGGCAATCCTCTTGATTCTATTCAGCCTGTTGCTGATACACGCATTCTTATGGAAATGAGAGACGCTGTTTCAAGAGTTACTGTAAGTCCTAAGATATACCAGTATATCGCAAGCCTTGTAGACGCTACAAGACGTCACCCAGCTATACTTCTTGGTGTTAGTCCAAGAGGAACGATCGCACTGACAGACGCATCAAGAGGCATGGCTTTTATGCGTGGACGTGATTATGTTCTTGCGGATGACGTTGCAGCTATTTGCGCTGACGTATTCAGACATCGACTTGTCATGCGTGCACAGAGTACCGGTTCTAAGGCGGCATCTCAGGTAATACAGGAGATCCTTCATTCTGTTCCCGTTCCGAGACCTGATGGTGGCAAGATATGATATATACTGCATGGATGAAGATCATATATATACTTATTCTGGCAGCAGCGGCTTTGTTTTCAGTTCTGTATCTTGAAGCATTTTCTGTATTTCTTCTGCTGATACTTCTTATGATTCCGGTATTTATGATGCTTAGTCTTGTGTATATAAGATTCAACCTTAAAGCTTCTCTTCAGTCTACAGGCATTACTTACCATCGCAGCATTCCGCAGGCAATACAGCTTGTCATAAGTAACAACGGTATTCTGCCTGTAGGCAAAGCGGCTGCCCAGCTGATATGCCGAAGCCGTATAACCGGTGAAGAGATTCCAGTTACTCTTATTTTTCCTATACCTGCACGAAACGTCACTACCATTGAATTTACCATTACCGTTCCGAACTGCGGTGTAACAGATATAGTGCTCAAGCGTCTGCAGTTTACGGATTACATCCGGCTGTTCAGCTGGAGAATGCGTCCGGATTTCACCGCCAATGTCATGACACTGCCTTCCGGTGCTGAGCTTGGATATAAGCTTGATATTCCCTGCAGCGAGACTGACGATGAAAGCAATATTTACTCAAAGCTTCGTGCTGGTGATGACCCATCTGAAGTTTACCGCATACGGGAATATCAGCCCGGTGATCTGCAGAAACGCATTCACTGGAAACTCAGCTCACGTACTGATACAATTTGGGTTAAGGAATACAGTTTCCCTATCAGGCAGCGTGCTGCAGTACTTGTGGACTATACAGTATATCCGTCTGTGCCCATTGATTCTGTTGACACTGCGCTTGAGGCAGCATACTCTCTGGCAGCAGCTTTCATCCATCAAAGCATCCCTACGGTATTATACTGGTATAATGCGGAAACGGATAATCTTGAATGGAATGAACTTAATTCAATGTCTGAGCTTAACGATTGCTTCACTTCCCTGCTATCTCAGCTTCCGTCTCATGATTCAGATGGGTTTATAAGGCAGGCTTCGGAGCAGGCTTCAATCAGGACAACTAACGCTGTATACTACTGTACACCTTCTTTTAATAGTGAACATATAGCTGCTCTCGATAAAATATTCCGTAAAAACAGATTGTTTGTGATTACAGCCGAATTCCCCTCTGAACGACGTGAGATCACAGGGAATGTTATCTATGTGCGTGAAGGCTCACTCGCAGGTGATCTTCAGAAGCTTTCAGATATTGGGGAGGTGATGAGAGAATGAGCCGCTTTCATGTTGACTCTACAATTACTATAACCACCAAGCACAAGGTCATGTCTCTCAGAATACCGCTGCTTATGCTTTTAACAGTGGTCGGCTCTGTATGTACATTTATCGTATGTATCTCAATGATACATCCTGATTACAAGCCGGCTGGCTTCTGGTTAGTTACAGCATTAGCCGTTCTTTCAGGATGTATTCTGAATGTTCTGCCGAAAAAGCTGAATCTTACTGCTTTTATTCCTCCGATTATCGGTATTCTGATCGCATTTCTTAAAAGAGATGAAATTATTCTTGGTGCTAAGCTGTTTTATAACTCCTATTACAGCGTTGCCCACAAAACCGAAACCCAGTACTTCCTCCTTGAATCTGTTACTGACGGAGAATCCGCAGTGACATGGTTCATGTGCTGTGCATCTATGATCCTATGCAGTCTTATAGCCATATTTGTTGTCCGTAAGACCTACTTCATTCTGTATTTCATGTTTACATTCCTGCCTGTTGAGCTTGGGCTCTATGAGGGCCTGCCTATGAATATGCCTGCCATGCTCATTCTCGTTGCCACATGGTTTAGCGTGCTCGCTGTTCAGCTTGCAGGTCAGCGTGGTCAGAATCCCGGCTCCCATCGTGTACGCTCCGGCAATATCGCTAACTGCGGCATAGCAGCTCTTACTGTTACAGGTGCTGCGGTGTTGGTGTCCATAGTAATCACCAATCATTATTCTCTCACCACTGATGAAGCTATTCAGTCAAAACGTCATGATATCAGACAGGATATAGAGGAATTCAAATGGGATGATGTACTGGAAAGTGTAAAAAAGCTGGGCATTACCCTCGGTTTGTTTGAAGATCCCGATACCCGTGAGCTTGGCACAAAAAGCAGTCTTGAGTACAAAGAAAAGGACGAGGTTCAGGTGACTTTCACTGAGCTTCCTGATAACGGTATTTATCTCAAGAACTTTACCGGTTCTGTCTATATGGACAATAAGTGGAGCGTTCTTCCTGATGAAGTATGGGAAGAAAATGAAAGACTTGATACACTGTTCAGTAAATTTGAATGTGTTCCCCAGATCCTTCCCTTTATGAACAGTCAGAACTACGCTGCAGGCGATAATGCGATCTTAGAAATAGAACCGCTTATCAGATCATCTGCTGTCCTTATGCCCTATGCGTCATATGGAGAGGGATTTACTTATGAATATGACATGGGCTGTTATATGGGTGAGGATGACAAATATAAATTTGTATTCTCATTGGATCAGAATTTTTCTGACGTAGTGTATATGCCTCTCGGGAATTACTATCTGCCGTCATCCGGCTTTAATTTCTCTGATAATACTACAGCAACATTCTTTGATCAGCTGGGTGTGGATGTGTCCTCTGATATGTTCTGCATCTCATCAGTGCAGCCGCCTTATATTGAAAATACTGAATATACGACACAGGCTCTTCAGGCTGCTTTGACTGAAAGCTATGTATACCGTCCATTTGTATATGAAACCTACACAGAGATACCTGACTCTGATACCCTTGCGGAGGTCTACGCTTCTATTCCACAGGAGATAGTTTCGATTTCTCAGCTTGGAAATGATATGGATACTCTTGCAGCTGTACGAAGTTATCTTGCAGAACAGTGCGAATATTCGCTTGCACCTGGAGAAACTCCATCCTCACGTGATTTTGTCAATTATTTTCTCCTTGAAAATAAAAAAGGCTACTGTATGCACTACGCCACAGCAGGAACGGTTATTGCACGTTATCTTGGCATACCCTCGAGATATTGTGAGGGATATATCGTTTCAAGAGATATGATGGATGAGGGTGAGGTCAATTCTGACGGTTCTGTGACTGTTACACTTCAGGATTCCGCATCCCATGCGTGGTGTGAGTTCTACGTGGACGGTTATGGATGGATACCCTACGAGCTTACACCAGGATACTACGATACAGAGGCAGAAAATATCTCTGAAAATGAAACTACAACTACAAGTGAAGCTTCTGATGAACCTGAAACTCAGACTGAGACTCATACAGAAGCTGCTGTAACGACTACCACAACGACGATTACTGAAGCTGAAGATGTTCCGTCTGGCGTAACAACTGCGAACGCACCAAATAACGATGATTCTGAAAATTCAGGCGGCAGTCTAATTCCTGCGGCTGTAGTTAAAGTATTGGTTACCACGCTTGCTGTCATTTTAGTTATAGGCTTAATTATTGGTCTTACTATTGCTGCACGCAACTACAGTATCAACAGACGTATGAGGCTGTTCAGAAACAGTGACAGGATCACCGGCATTCTGTGCATATATAGCTTCCTTATGAAGATTTTAAAGCTGATGGAGCTTGAACCTGCAAACAGTCAGCTTCTTGACTTTGCCGAATATGTAAGGCTTCAGCTTTGCGATATGGGCTATGATGGTGAAGGTGCAGAAATGCTTATTGAAGCAGTTCTTGCAGCTGATATGGGCGGTAAGAAGCCTTCAGATGATGAAGTGGAATACTTCATCAAGTATGTAAACCACCTCGCTGTAAGCTATGGCAGAAGCTTCAAAGGTTATAAGCGTCTGGTTATGAAATATTTTTATCATTTATTCTGATAATGAGGTACTGACATGAAAAATAAAAAGCTTACTATTCCAAAATTCTCTGTTCCCCATTTACTTGCTGCAGCAGTATTCCTGATAATCCTTGGTGCTGTAATCATAATCAGCAAGTCATTCCTTAAAAACTCATTTCTGGTAATTGGTATAATCCTGCTGGAAGCTGCACTCGTTAAATTCACTATGTACGCAGCTGTAAAACCCTATGAAAACAAGCCTGAGCATCTTTATACTGCAATTGCGCTTACTGTATCAGGTGTCGTAGTTCTTGTGCTGTCTTTATTCAGGATCAGCTGGATAATCATGGTTCTGAGCACTGTGCCGTGTGTTATAGGTATATTGGGTCTTCGCTCGGTTATTTCAAGCAAGTTTGTGCCCGGAAAAAGAAATACACTCATATGTGTTAATGCAGGCTTGTTTGTAGCAGGCTTTGTATCTGCTTTGTGTTCTGTTATATACAGCTCAAATCGCATTATGAACGGTGTGATCTTTATATGCAGCGGTGCACTTGTGGTACTGGAATGTGTTCTGCTTGCTGCTTACAGCCGCAGTTCCCGTTCCAAAGACGTTAATCCAGATAAGACGATCGATGCAGAATATGAAGAAAACACCAGTAATAAGTGAGCAGCATACAATAACCGTAGGAAACAGTCATATTGTATCCTACACACTCTTTAGAAAGCCTATTAAAAATCTCTATCTGAGGATACATTCCGATTGCAGCATAACAGTCTCAGCACCTGCTGGGATCAATATGACTGAGATCGAAGCATTCCTTATGTCGAGAGCAGAGTATATTATGACGGTAACTGAAAAGCTTCAGCAAAGAGCGGATAATGCTTTGCCTGATATCACCTATATTGATGGTGACAGGCTGATGTTGCTTGGATACATAAGAACACTTCGCATTTTCAGAAGTAATGTAAATAAAGCCAAGCTTTCTGGTGATAATATCAATGTCTACGCAAAAGATCCGGCTGATATTACCACTATAAAGAGTATCCTGGACAAATGGAAGCGCTCGGAAAGCAAACGTATTTTCAAGCTTCTGCTTTCTGAAGCGTTAAGCGAATTTTCTTCTCTTTGTCCCCACACACCTGAAATCACAGTCCGCAGGATGAAATCCCGTTGGGGCAGCTGTCATGTCAATTCAAACAGGATCACTCTGAATGAGAGACTTATTGAAGCACCTGCGGAATGTATCAGATTTGTAATTCTCCATGAGCTTTGTCATTTCATACATCCGAATCATTCAAGCAGCTTTTACAGGCTGCTTGAAGCTTTTTGTCCGTATTGGAAGAAAACAAAGAAACTGCTTGAAGATTCTGTGATTTTGTAAATATTCATCTGAAATATGTTTGCATAGGTACTTGCAAAATGTTTTGTAATGGTGTATAATATAAATTATCAGTGTGCATATTTTTATATGCAACTTTTAAAGTGGAGGAGATTTGGAAAATGAAAGCAATTATCAAACGATTAACCGCAGCAGCAGCTTCGGCAGCTGTTGTAGTTACATCACTTCCCTGCCAGCTGAGTCTTTCTGCAGAGGAAACTTATCTGGTACGTGATCCGTTTTACAATTATGGAAGCGGATACAACTATTATGAAAGCGAACACTTTCAGTTTATCTGGGGCAACAGCGGCGAGAGTTCAAGAGTGACTACAGAGTTTCTTGAGGGTAATGCTAAAAATCTTGAGGACTGCTGGGATGTTTACATGATCGACCTTGAGATGGAGCCGCCCTCTCAGTCTGTGAATCTGGGGCTTCGTGACGGGAAACATTATAAGACTAACATCTACATATCCGGTACTGGTCTCAGCGGTATGACAGATGACTGGGCGTATATGTCCTATGACAGCGGCGGCTATGCTTATATGTTCTGCTGCGTTGATTCTATGCAGTATGATCCGCCATCATGGGTACTTCCCCATGAATTCGGTCATGTCGTGACTGCCCACCAGCTTGGCTGGAATACAAATAAATATTCCTACGCATGGTGGGAGGCGATGGGAAACTGGTACAGAGAACAGTATCTTTACAGTGACTATTCTACTGATGAGACTGGTCATGGAACTGACTTCTTCGAGACTTATCTTAAGAATCTGAGTCTTACTTTCCCTTGCGGACGTGATTACTATGCAGCGTGGCCTTTCCTTCAGTATCTTACCGAGAATCCGGATGATCTTGCCGGATACGGAAACAGCTTTGTAAAGACTATGCTTCAGGAAGGGCAGGTTGACGAATATCCCTTTGATATGGTAGAGCGTCTTGCGGATGCTGATATGAAGGATACCCTCGGTCATTTTGCAAAACATATGGCTGGTCTTGACTTCAAAAATGGCGATGCTTACCGTGCAAGACTCAATGAACTGCTTAGCGCAGGAAGCTGGAACTGGCAGCAGATTTATACGATGCTGGAGCCTGTTGCAGGTCTTGACAATACATATCAGGTGCCTACTGAACGTGCACCGCAGTATGCTGGTCTGAATATTGTTCCTCTTGCTGTTACAGGAAACACTGTTTCTGCGACGCTCAATCCGCTTACAAATATCACTGGCGCTGATTGGCGAGCTTGTATTGTTCAGCAGAAATCCGATGGCAGCTGTGTATATTCCGATTTATTCTCAGACGGAGAAACCTGCACAGTATCTGTTGAATCTGACGCTTCAGCAGTTTATCTTACAGTAATCGCAACACCTGACCTTGATACGGTGACAAAGGTGGGACTCCCATACGGACCGGATTCAGAATTTGCTGAAAACAATTATCCTTTCACTGAAAAGGAGCAGTATCCATATTCTGTAACATTCAACGATGGCGTAAGAATACAGCAGAGAACTGTTACAACTGGTAATAACTGGTGGGAATCCTATCACAATCACTCTAACGGCGGCGGACTTGTATCTGATAGTGCGAATGTTGCTGAAACTGTTTATGTAGGACCCGATGCAAAGGTTCTTGGCAGTGCAACTGTATCTGGTAATGCTCGTATTGAAGATTATGCTGTTGTTCAGGACAATGCATCTGTATCTGACAATGCTGTAATTGGAGGATATGCAATCATTGCTGAAAACGGCAAGGTTTCCGGTAATGCTCGTGTAGACGATACTGCTATGGTAATGGGTAAGGCTCAGGTCAGCGGGAATGCCAAGGTTATTGAAAGTGCCTGCGTTTATGGAACATATACTATGACTGATTATGCCACAGCTAAAGGTATGGCGTTCTGTATGGCTAATGGAAGCATATCAGGACAGGGCACTGTTGATGGTGATTATTACGACGACGGCGGCAAATACGTTGCCAAGGGTACAGCTTATGGCTGGGTAAGTGCTCAGTCATATGTTGATGCTCTCACATACACTGACAAGCTTATCTATGGATATGAATTTTCCGAGGACTGCACTTATTCTTCAGCCGATAAGTATACTTCTACTTATGCTTCGGCTGTAGGTGCACCTCTTTGGGAAGCTTCCCGAACAAGCGGAAGCGGCGTGGTTACTCTTAACGGCAAGGGCCAGTTTGTTACACTTGACCGCAGTATGCTTTATACAAATAACATGGATCTTCAGATTTCCGTACTTCCAAGAAGCAGCGCATCTGGTCAGACTATTCTGCATCTTGGCAACAGCAGTGCATACATTAAGCTTGTATCGGCAAATGAAAGCGGATACCCGGAGATAACTTTCACAGATGGAAAGACTTCAGAGAAACTGACTGCTTCAGCACCTCTTAACCTTGGCGAATGGGCGGTTATGCGTGTTGTGATAAATAACAGTGAGGCTCAGCTGATCATCAATGGTGAAACAGCAGCTTCATGCTCACTAAATATTCATCCGGATGATGTGGCAAATGCAGTACTTACATCTGACAGCACAGCTGCATACAGAATCGGTGCTGATTCTTCGGCGGAGAACTGCTTTAATGGTTCTGTAGATTTTATCCGTCTTTATAGAGAAAAGGCATCTGATCCTACAGAAGTGTACACCGATAAGGAAGATATTTCCTCACAGCCAGTAATACATCAGATAATGGTTGGTGACACAAATATGGATGCTAAGATCACAGTCTTTGACCTTATGATGATGAAGAAGCAGCTTGTTACTAAGACCGAGCTGTCTGCCAAGATGTTAGCTGCATCTGATGTAAACGGCGATGATGTCTTCACTGTAGCTGATGTTGTTGTTCTTCAGAAGTATCTGCTTCATCTGACAGACTCCTTCCCTGCCGGTACAATTGCCGAATATACTGAATAACTGAATATGAAAAAACGCTTCCGATAATGCCGGAAGCGTTTTTAATTGTATTTATTCATCCTGAATACGTACGCCGTTGCGGTATTCAGTAGGAGTCATTCCTACTTCCTTCTTGAAAAGCCGCATGAAATGAGAATAGTCATAGCCGCATACTTCAGCTACGTTTTGCAGAGTATCACTTGTGTGAAGCAGGAGATTCTTCGCATGACACAGCTTGCTGTTCTGGATGTCACGTGTGCAGCTTATATTGAAGATAGACTTATACAAACGCTGAAAATGTGACGCACTCATTCCAAGGATATCACTGCAGTGATTTACAGACCATTCCTTTTCAGGGTACTGATAAATGTCACGCCTGAGCTTTGTGAAATCAGAGTAATAGGTTTTCTCTGCACGTGAATGTCCGGATTTCTTTTTAGCAAGAAGCATCTGCTTAAGCTTACTGTAGGCATAATCTGCATCAGAAAGAAGCTGTGAGGATTCTTCATTCGAAACAGTATATATCTGAACTCTGTAGGGCTTACCAGATGTTCTGTTGTATCTTTCGATTCGTTCAGAAATAATTTCTTCTAAAGAAACACTTTCAGGATCTTGTGCGCTTCTTGAGCCGATAAGAAGAAATTCATTTCCGGCTATACGTATGCAGATCTCATTATTAAGGCAGCTGCTCATAAGAATTGACGCAACCTGCATGAGTACCTGATCGCCCTCAACCTGTCCATATGTTTCATTGATCTGCTGCAGACCTGAAACAGAGCAAAGGCATAAATAAATGGATTCATCATATAGCTTTGCTTTTTCTGAATACTCGTTCCAGTATTTGTTTAGCGTTGATTTTTGATAAGCACCTGTGAGAGCGTCACGTGATTCTGAAAGAAAAGCTCTGTATGTCATGCTTTTCAGACGGTTTCTGATACAGAGGCACTCAAGGCTGTTTCCGAGATCCTTACAGAATCTTGGGTAATAGAGTGTAAATCCATCTGCAATTCCGTTGAGAGTGAGAATGGCATATCCGAAACAGTGGTCCTGATAGTGGATCGGTGCGAAAAATGACACTGATAATGAGTCCTTCTTCAGATAATCAGGCGGAAACATAGCCTTGGTAGGAAACTGCATAAGGTGAGGTTCACCCAGAAGCGAGATCATATGGTCGGAATATCCGGAAGTGCGTATTTCCTGTGCAAATCCATCAGAATCCACAACATCCCAATCGGTACACAGACATACATCGAACTGTTCGTTCATGTAGTAATCTTCGCTGAATATATAGTAAAACCAGTTGCTCATTATAAGCAGAAATTCATTGAGATTATTGGCGTTGAGAAGCTGATTGGACATATTGTTATCAAGAAAACGTTCTTCAATAAGCTCGTTGTCTGAAAAAATAATATCATCGTTTATGGGCTGCGGCTGGCATCCACAGCTTACATTTGTAAGAAGTGTTCCCTTCTCCTCAAGGCAGAAGCTGAATGTATGCTTCGGACACATGAGATCATACAGCTTTCCCATAGCACGAACACCAAGCATAAGCCATGATGGTTTATATGTACTGATTCCAGGGTTATGATATCGTGCATGAGATGAGCCGTCGTATCCGATTATGCGGATATCTTCTGGTACTTTGATATTGCGTTCAAGTAGGGCGTCACAAAGATGCAAAGCCATAGAGTCATTAGCACACGCAACTGCGTCTGCCATAGGACGTTTTCCAGCTGCAATATCATCAGCAAGCTGCACTGAGGTGTTCCTCCAGAAATCGCCGTATATAACGTCGCTATCACTTATATAAAGTCCTGCCTGAGCCATGGCGTCACGATATCCTGCTTCACGTGCATGAGAAACAGAAGCTGTTTCAGGACCTGTAAGGCAAATTATCTTTCTACAGTTATGGTCATTGATAAGATGGCTTACTGCGCAGGAGAATTCATATCGGTCATTATGCCATACATTCTCAAAATCATCGGATTCTTCACCTATACATACAACAGGCTTGCTGCACTTTTCTGAAAGCAGCTTTGTGATTTCATCAATTGTGGATGGATAGATTATTGTATATGGTACGAAAATAAAGCCGTCAAACAAGTCAAAGTTGATCATAGAGAATAAGTTGTTTTCACCTAACCGCCCTTTTGTGTCAAGCTTGGCTTCTTCGGCAGAAAACACCGCTACGCTGTATCCAAGAGCATAGGCCTGTTCAATAATTCCGGTGAGTATTTTCTGGTTCATCTCACGATATACACGATTTATAATTACGCCTATGCGCTTGTTTTTCTGCATACAGCACCTCCTGATTATATCATAAATACATTATAGCACATATAATGGATACATTCAAGTAAAACAATCGTATAATCAGTTAACATTAGATAAAAAATGCAACAAAAAGAGCACAATACGCAATTGTAAGTTCCGAAGAACAGTGGTATAATATAACTGTGTTATGCTGAGACGAGGCAGTTTAGCACAGTTGCCTTGACCGGAACAGAGGTATCCAGTCGGGAAAACAGAATACGTGGTCTGTGTAGATGAGGAACTGTACAGGTCATTGCTTACAACAATTAAGCTGGGCAGCATAGCTGCAGAGCTTTTTGTGTTTATTCATCAAATAACGGAGTGGAGAAGTAACGCTCAGCTGTATCCGGAAGAACTGTAACAACTGTTTTTCCCTTGCCCAGCTTCTTCGCAAGCTTCAAAGCAGCTGCAACATTTGTTCCGCTGGAAATACCGCACATAATTCCTTCCAGACGAGAAAGATTACGTGCTGTTTCTATAGCCTCCTCATCAGTTACTACGTAGATATCATCATATATATTCTGATTCAGAATTGCAGGGATCACACCATCTCCAATACCCATCTGAAGATGAGTACCGATTGTTCCGCCTGCAAGGATTGCTGCATTTTCTGGTTCGACTGCCCATATTTCAATATCAGGATTCTGAGCCTTGAGAACCTCGCCTATTCCTGTAATAGTTCCGCCTGTGCCGATGCCGGAACAGAAGCCATGTATCTCTCTGCCTGCCTGTTCAAGTATCTCGAGTCCTGTATGGTGGCGGTGAACCTGCGGATTTGCTTTGTTTTCAAACTGCTGCGGTACGTAAACGTGAGGATTTTCAGCCTTGAGACGAAGCGCAGTCTGGAGGCATTCCTCGATGCAATCACCTATATTTCCAGCGTCATGAATGAGGATGACCTCAGCACCATAGTGCTTTACAAGCTTACGGCGTTCCTCGCTTACAGAGTCCGGCATGATAATGATAGTCTTATATCCCTTAACCGCTCCGATAAGCGCAAGTCCGATACCCTGATTTCCGCTTGTAGGCTCAACGATAATTGAATCCTTGTCAAGCAGTCCCTGTTCTTCTGCACGAAGAATCATATTATATGCAGTTCTTGTTTTAATGGAGCCTCCGACATTAAGTCCCTCAAATTTGACCAGAACCTCTGCACTTTCCGGATCTGTCATGCGGTTGAGGCGCACGAGAGGCGTATGACCTATTCCTTCAAGTATATTATTATATATCATGTATACAACTCCTCTGTTTCTTAGTATATATTCAATTACATATCTTATATATTATATCATATCCACATCTTCAAGTCAACAATTTTTTCCAGCATAACGATCTGTTGCCGATAAAACATGCCTCTGTGTGTCAGCCTTGATCGTATGAACAGATTTGTGTACAAAAAGTAAAATTCCAGAAATTCTTGCTCTGGCTATTTACATTTTTGGATATATATGATAAAATAAATATAATACTATGGGGATTTGTGTACATTTAAGCCCAGGAGGCGGTATTATGAACACAAAAAAGTATTTTTTTACAACAGCATCAATAGTTATAAGCTCTGCTATTCTTTTTAACTCTGTTGCTGTTTCAGCAGATAGCACCGGTCAGGTTCAGGAGTATACGAATTATACAGATACAGTTGTAACCCTGTCTGACATCGGCTTTTCTGCAGCATCCGTTATGTCAAATGCTGATTCAGGATTTTTGTTCTGCGATCAGCTTGATGAAAACAATCTTAATTCCTACAGGACTTTTGAGGAGTACATCTCCTCACCTTCTGACACAACATTTACTATTCAGCTTGAAGAAGATGTTGTTGTTGGATGTTCCTCCAGAACAATGAGCAAATGGACTGAGGAGGAATATACCAACTACGCAAATGCAATTCTCGGAGCTGTTATGCCTGGAGTCATAGCCTGCACGCTCGATTATCCGGAACTGTTCTGGCTTAATTTTGCCGAAGTAGGATGCGGACTCGGAAGCAGCGGATTCACCTACGAAAGCGGTACCGAAACTAAATGGAATATGGTCATATCCGAAATCGTTGTGACACCTAATCATGATACTAATTATGCAGATTTTGACGAGGTTCTGGAAATTCGTGAATCGGTGCTGAAGTCTGCGGAGGATTATGTTATTGAGGGCGACAGTGACTACGAAAAATGTGTCAGCATCTATGAATCGATCATAGATTCTACTACTTATGATACAACTGCGCCTTATGCTCATGGTATAGCTGGCGTGTTGTATGATTCAAATGCGGTATGCGAAGGATTTGCTAAAACATTCAAGTACCTTTGTGATCGTGAAGGCATACCGTGTATTTCTGTCCTTGGCAATTACAACGCCGAAACTCTGACAGCACATATGTGGAACTACGTTTATCTTGACGGTGAATGGTATGGCTGTGACGCTACATTTGATGATAGCACAGGGGGCAAAACTTACTTCATGCGTGGTTCAGATTCGTTCAGCGCATCTCACAGACCTGAAAGCCCTTATTCAATCATAACCTTGTCATTCCCAGAGATTTCAGTGGATGATTACGTCCCAGCCGGATTTGAAACAACAACTACAACAACTACAACCACAACCACTACGACAACTACTACAACTTCTACTTACACTACAGCAACATCGACAACCGCTTCAACATCAACAGAAACAGAGACTACTGAAAGTAAGACAACAGCCTCTGATTCTGATACTACTACAAGCAGCGAAACTACAACAACTGCAACGACAACCGTTACCTCAGAATCATCTGATACATCAGGCAGTACATCTGAAGAAGAAACAACTACCACGACGACGGAAACTACTACTGAAACAACAACAACTACTACTACAACTACTTCATCTGAACCTGAAATTCTTTACGGAGACACTAATGACGACGGAAAGATATCTGTCATTGACCTGATAAGACTGAGAAAACATCTTGTATTAAAGGATGGAGAGTCTGTAAAACTTACTGATGCTTTTGACTTCAATCAGGATGGTGCGGTAAATGTATTCGATGCAATGTCACTTATGAGATTCCTGTTGTCACTGTAAAATATTGAAGCCGGAGGAATAAGTCGGTTAGTCATATAGAAGTTTTGAAAAACAAGGCTAAGACTAATTACAGCGGATATGACAACACCACCGTATCAAACGAGATACGGTGGTGTTTACTTTTGTATTGAATACTCTTATTCCGTTATTGCCAGAAAAATCGCAGGAACAGGATTCTCTTTCAGATTACACCCCGCAAGGAATAAGCCGTTTTCGTGGGCATTCATAACTATCATCATAGGAATCAGTGATGCACACTGCATATATTTCTGCCAGTTTGGAACAGATTTAAGATGCGAGGGCAAATTTACAGCGTTTTCAAGCAGTTTATCAAATTCCTTATCAAGATTTTCTGCAATTTCAGCACTGTATTTATCGGACAGTTTATAAAGCTCCCAGCGGTCGTTCATTGTAATAACGGGAACATCAATCATAACCTTTCCGTTCTCATCTTTTTTCAGGCATCCCAGTTTAATAAGACCGTCAATATTATCAAAACAGTGAGCGTCGATAACGGGCAGCAAATTCTCCTTGCCAGAATAAATAGCATACAACATTTTTGTAAGCGCCTGCTCATCCATAGGACGCTTTACATATCTAATATCATTCCATCCGTGATGAGTCTTTCCCAACATTGTGTCATAGGAAGAAAACGAAAGTTCTTTGAGCCCCTCGTAGTCCTTGAAATATGTATCAAGTTCGCCGTCAATGTTGTAACAACCGTACCAATAATCTGATTCCCAGTCATAATCTGCTGGATAGCGGCTTCCCATAGCGTGCCATTTACCGCCGTTCGGTCTTTCGGCAAATTCTTCAAAATTCCATTTTCCTGTTTTTTCTGCCTTGTGGTTTCTGAAAATGTGAAGTGCTGTTCTTACAGCGAAAAAACTGTCAAGTTTCTCTCTCGCGGTAGGTGTCTGCTGTTTATAATATTCCTGTTCGTGCAGTTCTTCCAAACCACGCTCTATATCTTTCCATATAGCTTTGTAGTGCTTTTTCGCAAGCTCCTGTTCAAGTTCAATATTTGCCGTTCTATCGTGCTCATCATAAATGATAAAATCGGTGTAGACCTTATCACCCACACGCTTCATAAGCTCGCCTTCCACAAGTCTTTCAACTATCGGCTCGATATATGCGGTAGAAATTCCGATTGCACCTGCAAGCTCAGGGATTGTAACAGGCTTCTCGTAGGCAAGTATCAAAAGATTCATTTCAATTTTCCTGTTTGCTACAAGTGAAAACGGCTCACCATTAATGCTCTGTCGTCCACATATGGCTACCCATAAAGTTTCAGGCTCATAGCTCTGCTTTGTATATTTCTCCATAGTGAAATCCTTTCTGATATGCTTTCTGCCTGTATCAAGACGGGATTTAACGGTGTTTTCAGGGATGCCAAGTGCCTCGGAAATCTGCTTTACGCTTTCTCCGTGCATATAAAATCTCACCATAACCTGACGGTAAATATTTGTCAGATGAGCAAGACAACGGCGGATATTTTCCGCATCCTCCGACCTTTCAATCTGTTCGGAAATTTCATCGTAGACAGAAATTTCACCTATCATATCAATACTCACAGTTCCTTTGCGGTACTTTCTTCGGAGCATATCATAATACTTGCGGTGAAGGACAGTTACAAGCCAGTTTTTCGGATTTTCGATAAGCTTGTTCTGATGAATGGCGATTAACGCCGCTATCAATGTTTCTTGTACCAAATCCTCTGCATCCTCAATATTATTCACCTTAAACATTGCCGTTTTCAGCAGGTAATCAGCATATTCTGTAAGTTCGTTTTTGTTCATAAGAACACCTCATTTGAAAGCTTTCATC
>JAZNOB010000216.1:0-4949 GCA_045580565.1 Ruminococcus sp. | reverse complement strand
ATTGTCTTCCTAAGACCGCTTGGCCTCCGACTTCAGGTGTGCCTTGAAAATGTTCCGGGGGAACATTTTCAACGAGGGTTTCTTTGTAATTTCTCTTAGGGCAACGAGGCTCGTACAGTCCGCAGGATTCTTGCACTTCGTGCTTCTCTCCTGCTGTGTTTCAAATTCCGCATATCTGGCTTTACTGCGCATTGAAAGAAGGCTTTCTTAGATTAACTTTGCTTCGGCGGGAAACATTTTATTATGCGGAATTTGGTTTGCGCTCTTATATTAGAAAATGCGTAATTTCTGGTGCATGATTGCTGCGCAATCATCTGGGACTCCTCGTCCCAGACCCTACGGCAGCATTTTTTGCAAAAATTGCTGCACCAAAAAAACTTCATTACCAGCTTCAAACTACAATCTACGCTTCCATAATAAAATACAAACAACAAGGGACTGCCGGAACAGCCCCTTGATATAGTTACTTATTTACCTCAACAGCATTTACGAACATATCATAAATGCAGCGGATAGCCTGCTCGAAGTCCTCTTCGTTTACGCCGACGATTACGTTCAGCTCACTTGAACCCTGGTCGATCATCTTTACATTGATTCTCGCATGAGCAAGAGCAGCGAAGATTCTTGCAGCAACGCCTCTTGTTCTGCACATACCCTTACCAACAACGGCGATAAGAGCAACGCCTTCTTCAACGTAAATATCATCAGGGTTTACTCTCTTGCGGATCTGTGTTACGATATCATCCAGCTTGCCCTCCATATGCGCACTGTCGATGATTACAGTCATGGAGTCGATGCTTGAGGGCATATGCTCGATACAGATTCCGTTCTCAGCGAGAACGTCCAGAACGTCACGGCAGAAGCCGATCTGGCTGTTCATTCTGTCCTTGTGGAGGTTGATAGCAGAGAAGTTCTTCTTGCCTGCGATACCTGTGATGGTATATGCGCTTACTTCTTCATCATGGCTGTCGGGAACGATCATAGTTCCTGGAGCAGAGGGATCGTTTGTGTTTCTGATGTTGATCGGGATACCAGCAGAACGAACCGGGAAAATAGCCTCCTCATGAAGAACAGACGCACCCATGTAGGACAGCTCTCTCAGTTCAGTATATGTGATGGTACGGATCGGTACAGGATTCTCAACTACTCTCGGGTCAGTTACCAGGAAGCCGGAAACGTCAGTCCAGTTTTCGTAGATAGAAGCTCTTACTGCGCCGGCAACGATAGAGCCTGTAACATCAGAGCCGCCTCTTGAGAATGTGCGTACATAGCCGTCAGCGCCGCAGCCATAGAAGCCGGGGATAACTGCATAATCTACGCCGTCAAGAGCCTTTCTGAGAGACTCTGTTGTCTTTTCCTGATTAAGGCTGCCGTCCTCGCTGAAGAAGATGACCTCAGCTGCATCAACAAACTTGAATCCCAGATATGCAGCGAAAACCTTGCCGTTAAGGTACTCGCCTCTGCTTGCTGCATAGTCGCTGCCGAAACGCTTGCGGAAATTCTCCTCAATAACCTTGATATCCTCGTCAATGGAGAAGTCCATGCCGAGACCGGAAATGATTTCCTTATAGCGGCTGTGGATCTCAGTGAGGACCTCGCTGAAGTCCTCGCTCTTTTCAGCCAGACCATAGCACTTGTACAGCAGGTCTGTTACCTTTATATCATCAGAAAATCTCTTACCCGGTGCTGATGGTACAACATATCGGCGGTCGGGGTCTGCCTTGATAATATCAGCAGCCTTTTTCATCTGACCAGCGTCTGCCAGACTGCTTCCGCCGAACTTTACAACTTTCACGCTCATAACATTCATTCGGGAGATTGCATTTCTCCCTGCTCCTTCCGTTATTATATGATTTTTCAGAGTTATATATTATAGTATATTAGATTTCGCCGAAAAAATCAACTGTTATTTCCCACAAATTCAACTCACTTAATTTTGTATATTTGTGGAATGCGCTTGTGTGCGGAGGGCGGACAGTCTGCGCTTGACAAATCACAGCTTATGGGGGATAATTATTGGGGGTGAATTGTAGTTTATATGTGCCGAAGGCGTGAGGTCGGGGATTGCGGGTAGAAAAGTAAGCTGAAGTTTCAGCATTACTGCGCTTTTTACAATCCCCTCAGTCAGCTTCGCTGACAGCTCCCTTTCTCAAAGGGAGCCTTATTTGGAAAATTCGACTTTTTCGACAGACTGAAGCCTCCCTTTTCACAGGGAGGCTTCTCTTTTGTATATTCAGAATTACTTAGCGTTGTACTCAGCAACTACCTCGTCAATAACAGCAGCCCATTCATCACGGATAACAGCCCATGAATCCTTTTCTGCGTTGAGGATAGCGGAGGTAATGTTGTCCATGATACCTCTTGTCTCATATGTATATTCGCCATCGCCGTACATTCTGCTGCCCATACCGTAGCCGAAGTCGAATACAGGAGTGATGTTCTCCGGATCTCTGTACTCGCAGAGAGCGTCATACTGCTCCTCTGTTACATAGGTCTTCATCAGACCAGCTGCGGAAACATTGGGGATAAGCGCCTTCTGCTTAGCGGATTCCTGATATTCCTCGATAGAGGATGCCAGTCTCTCGCACTTGATATATGCGCCTACAGCAGCGCCGTTGTCGGAGTTCTTAACCAGCATTCTTGCGCCGAAGTTGCAGTTCAGATAATACTCGTCAGTGTCGGGATTCTTCGGGAATGGAACGATCATCAGGTCGTTCTCTTCAACAAAGCCCTCGTCATTCAGCTCAGGCTCCGGAACGTGCTTGATGTTTGATGTACCCAGTGCCCAGTCAGCCATTGCGAAGAACAGTGTGGAGTTGTCCTCATTCAGGCAGCCGATCCATGTGGGATCATAGAGCTTCTGGTTCATGATATCCTCCATAACATTTTCAGCAGACTCGATAGCCTCGCTCTTGATGTTGTTGGAGAAGTTTTCGCCGTCATAGTTGATGATAGTCTCACCAGTGGACTGGATCATAGCCTGACCGAACCAGCCGTTGATACCATAGCGTGTTTCACCGTCGCCTGCATTGCCAACGAATGTAGTCATCATATCCATGAACACATCCCAATCCCATTCGCCGTCCTCGTAGAGTTCGTACGGATCGTCCAGACCGTTCTCCTCGCACATTGTGCGGCTGTATGTGATCAGCAGCGGGTCAGCCAGACAGTAGGGAACAACGTAGTGCTGACCGTCATATTCATACATATCAATAACGTCACGCATATCATCCCAGATCTCATCCTCAAGGTCGATATAATCATCCAGAGGCTGGTACTGATCCTTTACAACGCCGTTCGGTACAGCGTCCCACTCATAGGGGAACATATCAACAGGGTCGCCGCCGAGAATACGGCTTGCCAGAGTGTCGAACTTTGTTTCGGTAGTGCAGTTGATATACTCGATCTTTCCGCCGTACTCATCCTCAAAGAGCTGGAGAGCAACGCTTCTGTCCTGATTGTTCTGGGGATTCAGGTCGTAGTAGGACAGCCAGTAAACTGTCTTGCCCTGAACGTCAGCCAGATGGGGATCGTTCTGGATGTAGTCTGCAGCCAGAGATGCGTCAGCTACAAAGTCGTCAGCTTCCTTGTAAGCAGATGAATCCTCTGTGGGAGTTTCTGAAGTGCTGTCGCCGCCGCAGGCAGTCAGAGCCATCATAGAAGACAGTGCCAGCAGCGCAGCAAGTGTACGCTTTAATGTTTTCATTTGTAATCTTTCCTTTCACTGAGGTATATTAAGTGAAGTCGTTTCCTCATAATTGTATTATATAGTAAAAATCCTTTCTTGTCAAGGAGATGTTCTCTGCATAATAGACAAAAGCGATAAAGTTGATGGGAAATGCAATACTGATGTACATACTGTACAGAGCGTCATTGTTTTTTTGTTATAAGTTTACAAAAATACATAGATTTAGTTGACTTTAAAGGCGGTATGCTGTATAATTATAATAGAATAATAACCCTGATTATGTGAGAGGTGATACCAATGGGGCATAACAGTCATATGAATAAGAGTTACAGACATTGATTTAAAGGAGCTGATTTTTATGAAAAAGAAGATTATGAGTATTATAACCGCAGCTGGGATGCTTCTGACTCTTGCTGTGCCCATGACAGCCCATGCAGAAGAATCCGCTTCCATATGGGAAACATACACCTTCGAGGAGTTCCTTGCACTTTCTGAGGAGGAGGTCTGCGCAATATCTGAAGAGACCGCAGATACCTACACAAGCTACAAGGATCTTGGCGAAAAGGAGAATGCCGATTCCGGTTCGGAATGGAATATGCCGACATTCTGGTTTCTGCTGACTGATGAGGGTCTTGCTGAGATAAAGAATGTATTCAGCACAAAGGGCGATCTGGAAGGACTGCTGTATGTGTGCGATGAAATGCACATTGACATGAGCACAGTAGATACCGGTCCGGATTTTATGGATTGGTATGTTGGCGATTTAAAGTGTGAGCCTATGAGTTTGGGAATTATGGCAAGAGATTATAAAGGCGTCATCAGCTCTGAGGAGCTGACGGCAAAGTGCGTTGTGTAGTTCAGCCAGAATCCGGATGTATCTGAGGTGTATCTGGAGTATGGTCTGGGTGAACTTCTGACGCCGGATGAAGCTGTTATCACAGGCGACGTAAATATGGACGGCAAAGTCTCTGTCCTTGATATAATAATGCTGTCAAAATACGATTCTCAGATAATCACCCTGAACGAAAGCCAACTTCAGGCGGCCGACTGCAACGCCGACGGTGCTATAAACTCCGCTGACCTCACAGCCCTCATGAGCTATCTCGTGGGTCTGAGCGAAAGTCTGCCCAGCGCCTGAAAAAAATAATGCAAAACCCCTTGATTTTTAAAATCAGATATGATATAATAAACCTATACTCATGAGCAAAGACCGGCGACCACCGGTCTTTTGCTTATGTATGCGCAAAAAAACAAGAAAGGA
>JAZNOB010000215.1:0-5932 GCA_045580565.1 Ruminococcus sp. | reverse complement strand
TGTCAGCGCAGCTGACTGAGGGGATTGTAAAAAGCGCAGTAATGCTGAAACTTCAGCCTACTTTTCTACCCGCAATCCCCTCCGTCACGCCTTCGGCGTGCCACCTCCCCTTACTAAGGGGAGGCTTTCGTGGTGTGCCTTTGGCACATACAAACTACAATTCACTTATCCTTCGGTTTAAACACCGCCGCTGCTGCCAGACCGAATAGGAGTGCAGCTGTGATACCTGCCGATGACGCAGTAAGTCCGCCGGAGAATATCCCAAGCCAGCCCTTTTCGTCAACTGACTTTCTGATTCCCTCCGCAAGCAGATGCCCGAAGCCTGTAAGAGGTACCGTCGCACCGCCGCCTGCAATGTCAATAAGCGGCTGGTAAAGTCCAAGTCCCGATAAAAGCACGCCGGCAACTACAAATCCCGTCAGTATACGTGCAGGCGTAAGCTTCGTGTAGTCGATAAGCACCTGACCTATGGCGCATATAGTCCCGCCTATAAGAAACGCCCATATATATTCAAGCATTGTTTTCCACCTCCGCCGATGCGATCTCCACCAGATGCGCAACACCCGGTATGCTCTCGCCCTGCTGCACAAGCATCGGCGACATCAGCGCACCTGTCGCCATGAAAAGCATCCGTTTTATCCTGCCCGACTTTACCATAGGCAGGAAATGACCGCACAGCAGGCTTCCGCCGCAGCCGCAGCCTGAACCGCCGGCGTGTGTGTCCTGAGTGTCACCGTCGAACATCATCACTCCGCAGTCATGATACGCCGGATTCACCTCGTAGCCCTGCTTCAGCATGAGCTGTAAGAATAACTGTCCGCCGTAGATCCCTAAGTCTCCTGTGACTATAACGTCGTAATTCTCAGGCGTTGTGCCTGTAGCCCTGAACCATCTTGTAAGGGTATCAGCCGCAGCCGGTGCCATTGCCGCCCCCATGTTGTTGGCGTCTGTAACTCCGAGATCAGTCACTCGCCCGATACACGCTCCCTCAATGCACGGCGCAGATGCTGTTTCTGTATCGAGTACAGCAGCGCCGGATGCTGTGCACGTCCACTGTGCCGTAGGAGGTCTCTGACCGCCGTAGGAGAGAGGGAACCGGAACTGCCTCTCAGCTGTGGAGAAGTGGGATGATGTGGCGCAGACTGTACGCTTTCCTGCACCGGAGCTTAAAAACAGGCTGCCTGTTATAAGACTTTCCGCCATAGTGGAGCAGGCTCCGAACAATCCCAGAAAGGGAATGCCGAAGGGACGTATACTGTACGTTGATGACGTACACTGATTGATGAGGTCGCCTGCAAGTATCAGATCAGCGCTGTCCGCTGTAAGACCAGCCTTGTCGAG
Source organism: Ruminococcus sp. (assembly GCA_045580565.1). GTDB lineage: Bacteria > Bacillota > Clostridia > Oscillospirales > Ruminococcaceae > Ruminococcus_C. The sequence goes on along the minus strand of JAZNOB010000215.1, from coordinate 4,591 downwards.
TGCCAGCCAGATAGCTTCCTGCTGCATACGGCTTTCTGCCTGTTCCCATGTTTTTTGTCCGAAGTGGCTGTCATTTTCAATTCTGTCGAAGCACTGCCCCATAGGGCCGCCGCCTTCCTTTTTGCCTGCAACTGCCGCCGATGAGGCTATAAAAACAGGCGTGTCAAAATGCACAACGCCTCTGCCCAGTGACTTTGCCATAAAGCGTAAATATCCTTTCCGGAGAATGATTTCTGTAACTATCTTTTACAGCTTTGGCGTGTTTATTGCCGGAAATATGTGGCGCTGTTACAATGCTGTGATTGTACTGAACTCTTTCAACTTTTATGGCAAAAGTTTTCTTTGAAAAAGTCGAAATTCGCCCTTTCTTTTTTTCAGCACTTGTTGTATAATAATAATATCTACCTAAATCACAGCAGCGTCAGGAAAGGAGCTGCATCGCATATGAATATTTCAAGAGCAAATTCAAATAAACACGCCTACGCCCTCGGTATCGACGTAGGCTCAACTACGGTAAAGGCTGTCATCCTTGACAGGAATCATCAGGTAGTATACTCAAACTACCAGCGCCACTTCTCCAAGGTAAAGGAGACTGTTGCAGCACAGCTAAGACAGATAGCGGGACTTTATCCTGATGAGTCTTTTCCCGTATGTATAACAGGTTCGGCAGGTCTGGGACTTGCGGAATCTGCGAAGCTGCCGTTTGTGCAGGAGGTCCACTCTGCATTTGTAGCCGTAAACCGGAGATTTCCGGATGCTGACGCAGTGATCGAGCTGGGCGGAGAGGACGCTAAGATAATCTTCCTCACCGGCGGCGTTGAGCAGAGAATGAACGGTACCTGTGCGGGCGGTACAGGTGCATTTATCGACCAGATGGCGACCCTTCTCAATGTTACAGCCGACCAGCTGGACGAGATGGCTCTCCGTGCGGAGAAGACATACCCTATCGCTTCACGCTGCGGCGTATTTGCTAAATCTGACATCCAGCCCCTTCTCAATCAGGGCGCAAGACGAGAGGATATCGCCGCAAGTATCTTTCAGGCGGTAGTAGACCAGACTGTCTCCGGTCTTGCTCAGGGACGCAAGATCGAGGGCAAGGTTCTGTTCCTTGGCGGCCCGCTGTCATTCCTTGAGGGACTCCGTACTGCTTTCGTGGAAACTCTGCACCTTGAGGCAGGAAATGCGGTATTTCCTGAGGACGGACGTACCTTCGTGGCATACGGCTGCGCACTTTCTGCAATGAACCAGAAGGAAGCCTTCGATATAGAGACTCTCATTGACAGGATCGCAAACGCAGCCAGCACCAATGTTGTTATGGCAGATCCGCCGCTGTTCTCATATCCAGAGGAATACGACCGATTCAGAGAGCGTCACGCTTCCCACGACGTTAAGAGAGGGGACTACCGTACATATAACGGCAAGGCTTACCTTGGTATAGACGCCGGCTCCACTACAACAAAGCTTGTGGTTCTCTCTGAGGATAAGACGCTTCTCTATGAATTTTACACCACCAACAAGGGTCAGCCCCTTGACTGTATAACTGAGGCTCTTACTGAGTTTTACAAGACAAAGAGCGATGGGCTTACCATTGCCGGCAGCGCAGTTACCGGCTACGGCGAGGAGCTGCTGAAGGCTGGTCTTGGCATAGACCACGGCATCGTTGAAACTGTTGCCCACTTCAAGGCGGCGTCCTATTTCTGCCCTGAGGTTGATTTTATCATGGATATCGGCGGTCAGGACATCAAGTGCTTCAAGGTGAAGAACGGTGCGATCGACAGCATCATGCTCAATGAGGCATGCTCCTCCGGCTGCGGTTCATTCATCCAGACCTTTGCAATGGCTCTTGGATATGACATTGCCGAGTTCGCAAGGCTCGGACTTTTCGCAGAAAAGCCCGTTGACCTCGGCTCACGCTGCACCGTTTTCATGAACAGCAGCGTTAAGCAGGCTCAGAAGGACGGCGCAACTGTTGCGGATATTTCCGCAGGACTTTCCGGCTCTATCATCAAGAATGCAGTCTACAAGGTCATCCGTGCAAATTCTCCCGAAGACCTTGGCGAGCATATCGTAGTTCAGGGCGGAACATTCCTCAATGACGCCGTACTCAGAAGCTTCGAGCGTGAGATGGGCAGAGACGTTATCCGTCCGGCTATATCAGGACTTATGGGCGCATTCGGCGCAGCTCTCTACGCTATGGAAAAGAGCACCGGCGAAAGTACTATCATTGACGCAAAGAAGCTCCGTGAGTTTTCCTATACCTCAACAACTGCAAACTGCGGCGGATGTACCGCAAAGTGCAGCCTTAACATAATCCGCTTTGCAGGCGGCGGACGCTTTATTTCCGGCAACCGCTGCGAAAAGGGCGCAGGCGTGAAGCCTGAGAAGATACTTCCCAATCTCTATGACAAGAAGCTGGAAATGATACTCTCTCACAGAGAGCGTCAGCCCTTCAGCCCTATTGCAACAGTAGGACTTCCGCTGGCACTCCACTACTACGACCAGATGCCGCTGTGGGCGACATTCTTCAAGGAGCTTGGTTTTGCCGTGAAGCTCTCCGAGGACAGCACACGAGAGACATATTACAAGGGTCAGAGCACCATTCCGTCAGATACAGTATGCTATCCGGCGAAGCTCACTCACGGTCATATTGAAAGCCTGCTGGAACAGGGTGTGGACTTTATCTTCTATCCCTGCATGACCTATACCATTGACGAGGGACAGTCCGACAACCACTTCAATTGTCCCGTAGTTGCGTACTATCCTGAGCTGCTTATGGCGAATAACGAAAAGCTCAGCGTGAAGAATTTCCTCTATCCGTTCCTTGACCTTAACAGAAGAAAGCACGTTATAAAGGTTCTGCATGACTATTTCGGCGCATATGCTTCTAAGAAGTCCATTGCAGCAGCTCTTGACAAGGGCTTTGCAGCATATGAGGAGCACAGAGCGAAGATCGCTGAGGAGGCACAGATAATAATTTCCGAGGCAAGAGCAGCGGGAAAGCCTATCATTGTAATGGCAGGCAGACCCTACCACATCGACCCTGAGATAAACCACGGCATCCATAAGCTTGTAGCAAGCCTTGGCATGGCGGTGATAACCGAGGACAGCATTGCAGCTCTGGCAGATACGCCGAAGCTCAAGTCTCTCAATCAGTGGGTATACCATTCCAGACTTTACCGTGCGGCAGAATATGTGACAACTCAGCCCGATATGCAGATGATCCAGCTTGTATCCTTCGGCTGCGGCATTGACGCCATCACTACCGACGAGGTGCGCCGTATTCTCGAAGAAAAGGGCAAGCTGTACACTCAGCTGAAAATAGATGAGATAAACAATCTTGGTGCGGCTAAGATACGTCTTCGCAGTCTTGCGGCTGCAATGGACGCCTGACGCAGAAAGGAGATAACCTATGGCTGCTGAATTTACACCGGAGATGCGGAAAACACATACCATCCTCGTGCCGAATATGCTGCCTATCCATTTCAAGCTGCTGATAGGAGTTTTCAAGCAGTTTGGCTACAATATGAAGCTGCTGGAATCCACTTCACGTACAGTAGTGGAGGAGGGACTCAAGAACGTACATAACGACACCTGCTATCCGGCTCTGCTGGTAGTGGGACAGTTCATGGAGGCTCTCAAAAGCGGCGAATACGATCCTGACAAGACTGCGCTTATGATAACACAGACGGGCGGCGGCTGCCGTGCGTCCAACTATATCCACATTCTGAGAAGGTGCATTGAGCAGAATTTCCCGCAGGTGCCTGTAATTTCCCTGAATTTCACAGGACTTGAAAAGTGTTCGGGCTTCAAGCTGACGCTCCCTCTGGTGCTGAGACTTGCATACGGCGTACTTTACGGAGATATGCTGATGCTGCTGAACAACCAGTGTCGACCCTACGAGCTGAATCCAGGTGATTCAAAGCGTGTAGTTGAGAAGTGGACGGAGAGGCTTCTTGAAATGTTTGAAAATGGCGGCTACACAAAGACAAAGAAGATATACCGTGAGATGCTGGAGGATTTCGGCGATATTCCTAAGAGTCAGAAAAAGAAGATAAGAGTAGGTATTATCGGCGAGATCTACGTAAAATATTCGCCTCTTGCAAACAACGATCTTGAGGAATTCCTTATCTCTGAGGACTGCGAACCGCTTGTTCCGATGCTTCTGGAGTTTGTAATGTACTGCCTTGCCAATGCGGATGTAAGCGGCAAGCTTTATCAGTACAACAATATGTCAACACGAGTATTCCGTCTGGGCTATAAATATCTTCATCATAAGCAGATGGAGATGATACGCTGCATCAAGGAGCACGGTCAGTTTGAGCCGCCTCACGACTTCGACGACCTTCGTGCAGCTGCTGACAAGTACATAAGTCAGGGCGTATCAATGGGCGAGGGCTGGATGATCACTGCTGAGATGGCAGTTCTTTCCGAGACAGGCACAGAGAATATCATCTGCACCCAGCCATTCGGCTGTCTGCCCAATCATATATGCGGTAAAGGTATGATGAAACCAATCAGAGAGCTGTGTCCCGATGTTAATATCGTGGCTATTGACTACGACCCCAGTGCCAGCCGTGTTAATCAGGAAAAC
>JAZNOB010000214.1:0-2118 GCA_045580565.1 Ruminococcus sp. | reverse complement strand
CGGTGCTTCCTGTCTCCCGATGTTTTTACAGTTCTTCCTTTTGTTCGGTATTCTGGCAGTTGTTTATAAGCCTCTGACCCATGTTATGGGCTACAGCGGCGACATTATCAATAACACCATCGAAATGATGGCAGAGCAGTTCCCTGCTATCGCTGAGAAGTTCAAGCCCGGCGGTCTCCGTGAGGAGCTGTACATTATGGAAGCATTCAAGCAGAATCCTGACGCATTCAATGTAGCAGGCTTCAATAATGCTGACGTAACCGGCTTCCTTGACAACTACAAGTTATTCGGCATCGACCTTGGAGTTACTCCCAACATCAAGGATATGAGCAACTTCGGACTGTGGTGCATACCTTTCATCTCCGGTATTCTCCAGCTGGTATCCACTATCTACTCTCAGATAATCATGAGAAAGAAGAATCCGGACCAGCCTCAGAATATGGGCTGCATGAACATCATGCTCTACGGTATGCCTATCTTCTCTATCTGGTTTGCATTCAACGTACCTGCCGGCGTAGGCTTCTACTGGGCTTGCTCCTCACTGGTATCTCTGGCTATCCAGATCGGACTCAATATGTACTTCACACCTGAAAGAGTAGAGAAGATCTGCGAGAAGGACAACGAGAAGATGCGCAAGAAGTACGGCGATAAGGGCAAGAAGAGCTTCTCTCAGAGAATGCTTGAGGCTCAGGGACAGGCAGTGCAGCAGACAAGTACAAGAGACGCTGCTACTGAGAATATGTCCAAGAAGGAAAAGAACGAATATGAGAGTCAGCGCATCAAGGAAGCAAGAAAGCGCATGGCTGAGAAATACGGCGATGATTATTCCGATGAGGACTGATATTGCCTGACAGAAAAGTGAAAGGGTGAACACAGAGATGACTGAGATTTTTACCGTCAAGAAGATGGAACAGGCTAAGAAGCTTGCGTCTGAAAAGTTCGGAGTATCAGAGGATCTTATTGTATTCCGTGTACTTGAAGAAAAGAAGGGCTTCTTCGGCAAGATGAAGGTTGAAGCCATTTATGAAGAGGTGGTAGCTCCCAAGACAGCTGCGCCCTCAAAGCGTGCAGACGCTGCACCGCCTATCGTTGATATGCCCGATGTTTTCAGCGGTGAAGAGCCGGCTCCCAAGGCTGAGGAGAAGCCTGCGCCGGAGGTTCAGGATTTCGACGACGAGGAGCTTACCGAGGAACAGGAGGCTCAGGCTGAGCTGATCCCTGACAGCGAGCTTCCCGAAAATCTGGCGACTGCTAAAGCTTACATTATCGCTATCTACGAGAAGATGGGCATTGCAGTAAATGTTGCTGTATCAAAGCTTGAAAACGGCGTTCTGATGAATGTTACAAGCGAGACAAAGAGCGGTACTATCATTGGCAGACGTGGCGAGACTCTGGATTCTATCCAGTATCTTGCAAGTATTATCGCAAACCGTGGCAATGAAGAATACACAAGGATCATGCTGGACAGCAACGGCTACAGAGTGAAGAGAAGAAAGACTCTGGAGCAGCTTGCAGAAAAGATTGCAAGAAACGTGCTGAAGAACGGCAGATCCACAACACTGGAGCCGATGAATCCCTATGAAAGAAGGATCATCCACTCCAAGATCGCAGAGATCGAGGGTGTTGTATCTCACAGCGTAGGCGAAGATCCTTACCGTAAGGTAGTTGTAGCTGTTCCGGGCGGAAGAAACAACAGAAACAACCGCAGAGACGGCAGAAACGGCGGACGCAGAGACGGCGGAAACCGCAGACCTTACCGTGAAAAGAGACCTGAGGATTTCAAGCCCAGCAGTCTTGACAATATGAAGACAAGCTTCGAGAAGGACTACAAGAAGCCGAGGCCTGAGGATGAAATGAATTTCACAACAGGTCTTTACGGCAAGATCGAGCTTTAAGTTAATATTATGAGAGTAAGGGAAGCGGCGGTAAGCGGCTTCCCTTTTTGTTTGGAAGAGGAAATTGTAGTTTAGCGTGCAGAGCAAATGCGCAAAGCGCACCGCCCAAGGCTCCCCTTAGTAAGGGGAGCTGTCAGCGCAGCTGACTGAGGGGATTGTAAAAAGCGCAGTAATGCTGAAACTTCAGCCTACTTTTCTACCCGCAATCCCCTCCGTCACGCCT
>JAZNOB010000213.1:0-1636 GCA_045580565.1 Ruminococcus sp. | reverse complement strand
AACTCTTGCGATCTTTCTCATAGCGGAGTTCGGCTTCTTAGGTGTAGCTGTACGAACAGCTGTGCACACGCCTCTCTTCTGCGGTGAGCTCTGATTTGTAGTTACCTTCTTCTTAGAATTGTAACCCTTCTGCAGTGCCGGAGCAGTAGACTTGTCCTCAAGCTGCTTTCTTCCCTTACGTACCAACTGATTAAACGTAGGCATAATCTTCCTCCTTTTTCAAAAAATATAGAGATGATATGCGATATTGTACCGCATACCATCTCATTATATACCTCTCTAAGCCCTTTGTCAAGCACTTTTTTTAAATTTTCACTTTTTTCTAAAAATGACGTACTTTTTCACCTGTTTACTGCGCATCTCGCCAGTCCGCAAAGGTCTGATCCGTTATTCCTGCTCCCACACTTGCATAATACGTCAGGATCATCAGTGCATCGTCAAGATCTGCCTTTCCGTCACCGTTTACATCCGCCGCCTTTGCAAGACTTTCGGGAACAGCTATTCCAGCCGCCATGTTAGCATACGCTGTAAGCGCAGCGCTTGCGTCTGAAAGTCCGACAGTGCCGTCACGGTCTACATCGCCCTCCTGCAGCTCGGCGGTGCTGCAGGATGTCTGTATAGTTGTAATAGTCGTCGTCACCGTAGTAGTCGCTGTCGTGGTCGCTGTTGTACGCCGTGTGCTTACCGTTGTAGTAGTAGTTGTGGATGCGGTCGTCGTAGGCGTAGTTATAGTTCCTGTTGTTTCTGTTGTAGCTGTAGTTGTAGTCGTTTTAGTGGTATATGTTCTTGACGTAATAGTTGTTACTGTCGTTGTGGTACTTGTGGAAGTAGTAGTTGTATGGCTCGGCGTTGTCATCTGAACGTCCGCTATCATTATACATCCGCTTATAAGCTCACATGAGCCTGCACCGTACGGAGTCTCAATATGCTGGCAGGTACCATTATTTTCCCTTATGAGAGTTATCTCCAGAACTTCTCCTGCCTGAACATTCTCATTTACAGTAAATACAGCGTACGCAAACACGCCGTCCGGACAGGCAACGCTGCTGTCGGAGCTTGGCAGAAAAGCGTCCCAAACTATACCTGCCGCAGTGTTATACGCAGGATAATTCTTGAGATTTCCTCCTGCTTCTGCAACCTTTGCCTCCATTTCCAGATCCAGAACGATACTGTCTATGGTAAGCTTTTCCGGATCATAGGAAATGCCATATCCCAGTGAATACCATCCTCCGGAATTATTAACCGCAAGAGGCACCTCCACTCTGTACGCCGTCAGCTGAAGATCATCCGGACTGACTTCAATACTGCCTACTTCCAGCACTCCCAGCGCCATAGTTCCGGTAGTGGCTGTAGTTGTAGTTTCCCGGGTAGCAGTTGTTGTATATGACGGATACGTAACTGTAGTTGCAGTTGTTGAGACTGTAGTTCCGATGGTCGTAGTCATGGTAGTATAAATAGTAGTGTTTTCTGTAGTGGTCGTAGTACCGCTTGTTTGCGTAGTGGTTCCCGGCGGATTGTCGATATCAACAAACGGATTGCCGTACTCCTGAGTATAATCAAATGCAGTTGACTCTCTGTAACCCCATATCTCCACATCCGCAGGAATACATTCTGCTCCGAGAGCACAGTCTCTGTT
>JAZNOB010000212.1:0-1750 GCA_045580565.1 Ruminococcus sp. | reverse complement strand
CGGTCAGCGTCCTCCGGCAGGAATATGAACAGTCCCAGCGATACGCCGTAACGGTATCCCCATGTGCTCGCCACTGCACCATGAAAGCTCCGGCGCTGAAGCTTTCTGGAAAAAATATATACCGCCAGTCCGATAAGGGTCTGAGGAAGTCCCCATGTGCACTGTATGATTTTAAACAGAATCGGTCTCATTGCCTGCGTCACCTCTGACTTTTTGATGTTTTTGTGAGAATTTCAGGAAACTTCCTTTGTATCACCTTAAAATTATTGACATTTTCAGAAAAATGTGATACATTATAAGAGAATTTTTAGGAAAGGAAGTGGTACTATGAAAAAAACATGGTATCTGTGTATTGCCGGTCTCATTTTAGCCTGCGGACTTACCGGATGCGGCAGTCAGGAAAGAAACATCGCTGAGGCCGATCTGCCCTACGGAGCAACTCTGCTCACTGACAGCGAATGCGGTGAGGTTCCGATAACCTACGACCGGCGCTTTATCACTGCGGAGGAGGCTGCGGCTCTCTCCGGATATTTCTATGCACTCGAAACAAAGGACGCAGAGCTGCTCGACAAGCATACTCCGGATGTGTACACCGATTTCGTTACGGAGGCTATGTACCAGAACTTTCTTGGCATGGACGCTCTTGTAGCTGATATGAGCAACACCTTCGCTGCCGAGGAAAATGCTGACTACGAGATCAAAGAGGTGGAGATAACCAGCTTCTACACCACCGACGACGAGGAAAGCGCTGACCTTGCCAACCTCTACAATATGCTCTCCGAGCTAAGCGGTGAGGAGAACTTTATGCGCCGCATTACCGACGGAAAGTTCATTACATACACCATCCGCACTGATACAGACGGAACTATGAAAACCTTCACTGATCAGACTCTGTTTCTGATCCAGCTTGACGGTGAGTATACTGTCTGCTCGTAAGCGAATCATTCTCGCTCCGCTTTTCCCGAAGCTTCTTCGTGCGGCGGCGGTAAAGAATGAATATCACAAGCATCGACAGGATATATACTGCCGTTACTATTATAAAGGCTGCTTTGAATTCCGGTGAATCCGGCACTCCTGACATGGTATCTGCCCTCCCTTTAATTTATACCTTTAGTATAGTATAAGACAGGCAGCGTGTCAAGAGCCGAAAAAAATTCACTTTTTTCGGAAAATGCTTGCAAGGCTCCTTGCAATGTGATATAATCATAATAAGTATTGTCTGCACATGAACATTTACGCAGACAAAAATTACAGGAGGTAACAATGGCTAAAGCAACAACATCATCAAGAGCCGGCTCACTTCTGGTAAAGCCCAGAGTGAACTTCTCCAAAGCCGGCATCGCTGGCGGTCTCAAGCACTGGCTTTATGACAAGCGTTTCTACTTCATTGCGTTTTTCATTCCGGTAGTGCTTACATACCTTGCATATGCGATTTTTGGTATTGCACCCTTTGGAGATCATTCCGTTCTGTGTCTCGACCTGAACGGTCAGTACGTTTACTACTTCGAGGCTATCCGTGACGCTTTCTGGGGCGACGGAAGCATCTTCTACGACTGGTCACGTAACCTGTCGGGTAACTTCATGGGCATCATCGGCTACTATCTTGGCAGCCCCCTCACCCTTATCGTAATTCTCCTGCCTCAGAGCTGGATGGTTACAAGCCTGCTCATCATGCAGCTTGCGAAGCTCGGTGCAGCAGCAGTTACATTCAACTACTTCCTCCGCAGACGCAGAGGTATGGAAGAATGGC
>JAZNOB010000211.1:0-3269 GCA_045580565.1 Ruminococcus sp. | reverse complement strand
ATCCGGCCACAGAACGTCAGTGAAATAGTATTCTGCGTAAGCACACTGCCATATAAGGAAGTTGGACAGTCTCAGCTCACCGCTGGGACGTATCATAAGGTCAACATCCGGAATCTCCTTAGTATAGAGATGCTGGCTTATCGTATCCTCAGTGATGCTATCGGGAGAAATTTCGCCCTTTGCCGCCTTTTGAGCAAGCTGACGACAGGCATAGGCTATTTCATCACGTCCGCCGTAATTTATAGCAAGAATAAGATTCATCTTGTCATACTTCTTTGAATCCTCTTCAAGCTCTATCATACGGTTTCGTATTCTCTCCGGAAGCCTTGACTTATCACCAATAAAAATCATGCGAACCTCTTGTTCAAGGTATTCGTCGCAGTCATTAAGATATTCCCAGAGGAGGTTCATGATAGCTTCGACTTCTTCCTCAGGGCGTCTCCAGTTTTCAGTTGAAAATACGTAGAAGGACGCATTTTTTATACCGATAGAACGGCAGTATCTTGTAATATCATGGAAAGTCTTTGCACCCTCACGATGGCCGAACTTTCTCGGCATACCACGTTTTTTTGCCCAGCGTCCATTTCCGTCCATAATAAAGGCAACGTGCTGCGGCAGATTCTCCGGCAGAGAAGTCTCCTCCTGTGCCGGATTCTTCTTTATAAAAGGAAAAGCCATTATTCAGTGCCTCCTCAGATGCTCATGATTTCCTTTTCCTTAGCTGCTACAGACTTGTCAGCTTCATCGCAGTAACGGTCTGTAAGCTTCTGAACATCCTTTTCACCGTTCTTTACATCATCTTCTGTGATCTCAGAGTTCTTCTTCATAGCCTTCAGCTTATCCATAGCGTCACGGCGAACATTTCTTACAGCTACCTTAGCTTCTTCGCCGTACTTCTTGATGGACTTACAGAGTTCCTTACGTCTGTCCTCTGTCAGCTGAGGGAATGCAAGACGGAGAACCTTGCCGTCATTTGTAGGTGTGATTCCGATATCAGAAGCCAGAATAGCCTTTTCAATGGACTTCAGAGAGGACATATCCCAGGGCTGGATAACGAGAATACGAGCCTCGGAAACAGAAATAGCAGCCATCTGCTGGATAGGTGTAGGTGCGCCGTAGTAGTCAACAGTTACCTTGTCGAGAACAGCAGGATTTGCTCTGCCTGCACGGATAGCAGCCAGATCCTTGTCAAGACGAGCTATAGTTTTCTGCATTTTTGCTTCAGTATCTTTCATAACAGTTTTCATAATTTTCAGTTCCTTTCAGTGATCGTTATTTGTTTTATTATTCGTTTTCAGCTACAACAGTACCAACCGGCTTACCCATGATAGCATCATAGATATTATCAGGACGGCTGAGATCAAATACCAGCATAGGCATCTGGTTATCACGGCACATTGATGCAGCTGTGCTGTCCATTACAGAGAGTGCGCTGCCCAGTACATCGCTGAATGTGATAGTCTCATAACGTACAGCGTCGGAATACTTGTGGGGATCCTTGTCATATACGCCGTCAACGAGAGTAGCCTTCAGAAGGATATCGGCTTCGATTTCAACAGCTCTCAGTGTTGCTGCTGTATCTGTTGAGAAGAACGGGCTTCCTGTACCGCAGCCAAAGATAACGACTCTGCCTTTATCCATATGACGGATGGCACGGTTGCGGATATACGGTTCAGCAATAGCCTGCATAGAGATAGCCGTCTGCACACGTACCTCTACTCCAAGAGCCTCCAGAGAATCTGCAACAGCAAGAGCGTTCATTGTAGTAGCGAGCATACCGATATGGTCAGCACGGGTACGATCCATGCTGCCGGAGGAACGTCCTCTCCAGAAGTTACCGCCGCCTACAACGATACCGATCTGTGCGCCTGCGTCAACGCACTTCTTGATGCTTGCGCAGATCTTATTGATCACGTCAAAGTCAAGACCTGTCTTCTTATCGCCGGCAAGAGCCTCACCGCTGAGCTTCAGTACGACACGTTTGTATTTAAGTTCCATTTGTCTGTTCGTCCTTTCATTTTGGATTCGCTTCGCTTTCGGGCGCATTTTCATGCACCACACTGCTTCTTCTATTTTACACTATTTTTCATAAAATGTAAAGTCATTTTTCGTAAATAAATAAAAAAAGGAGAAAACGCACCAAGCAGCACGTTCTCTCCTGTATAAGTAGTCTGATCATCAGGATATCCGTTCATTTCTTTTTACGAAGCAGAAGAATCAGCGAAAGTATGATCAAAGCAATTCCTAAAACGACACAGCTTATCATAACAAAAGGAGCAACACCGCTTCTCGATGCAATAAAAATAGCAGTAGGTCCATCCGCACCGCCGATTATGCCAACTGAGCTGCCGGATGATGCACTGAGCAGACTGAACACAAACGTGCCGCCGAAAACGGTAAGCAATATTCCGGATATGCCAGCTATAATACATAACAATTTTTTCATACGAAAAATCTCATTCAGAATACTTGTCAGCCATAGCTAAAAATTCGTCTATGCCATCATAATTACGGTTGAATTCGAGCTTCTTTCCGTCGCTAAATTCCAGCCTGCCAAGTTCCTTACCAAATAAAACAGCAGTAAGGTTCTTCCATTCGTAATAAACAGGCTTGCTTAAAATTGAAGACACAAGAGCGATGCGCTCATCATTGTAAAGTATCATATTACTGCAAGTAGATATGTCAAAACCTAAGAATACAACAGCTATTCCCAGCATGATCAATATTGTAACAGGATTGAAAGTGCCTTTAACAAGAGTAACTATAAGCAAAGCGACAGGCACTATAACAGCAAGAGCAAGATAAAGATAGTGATAGGATTTCTTTGCAGATAAAACACCTGAAGGCTTGAAATCCAGCTTCTTCATTACCATATTTTCAATCATGATATCCTCCCAAATTTCATCAATAAATACACAAATCCGCCTCCAATGCAAGCACCAGAAGCGGATTTATAAATTCAGATAATTACTTGATCATGCTTGCGATCTCGTCAGCGAAGTTGTCAACTCTCTTCTCGATACCCTCGCCGCGCTCAAAACGAACGAACTCTACGATCTTAGCACCCTTAGCGATGCTGTCAACGTACTGAGTAACGTTCATGGAGCTATCCTTAACGAATGTCTGCTCCAGCAGGCAGTTTTCAGAATAGTACTTGCCAACCTTACCCTCAGCGATCTTTTCCTTAACCTGTTCAGGCTTGCTTGCCATCTTAGGATCCTCAGCCATCTGAGCCAGGATGATCTTCTTCTCGTTCTCAAGAACTTCAG
>JAZNOB010000210.1:0-6689 GCA_045580565.1 Ruminococcus sp. | reverse complement strand
GAAGATACCTGCATTCTCCTTGTAGCCGCCCGGATAAGTGGAGATCTCACCGAATTCCGGATAGTACTTTGTGAATGCCGGATTGTTCAGTACCAGACCGTGCTCTGTGTTCAGGTACTTGTCAATGCTGTCGAGTGCCTTGATGTCCGCACCGACTTCCTTACCAACCTCGGACATTACCATGAAGCACTGCGGTTCGATGAAGATCTTGCCTTCCTCGCACTCCTTGGAGCCCATCTTTCTGCCCAGATCGTCATATGCACGGATGAACCAGTCACCATCGAAGCCATGCTCCATGATGTTTGCCTTCATCTTGTCGATCTCAGCCTGTGCAGCAGCTGCACCCTCTGCGTCACCCTTGTACTTGCACAGCTCTACGAATGCAGGACCTGCATAGGTGAACAGACCAGCTACCATCAGGGATTCTGCAACCTTGGAATACTTATCCTCGCCGTACTTCGGAGATGTGGAAGTCTGGAAGGACTCACCCGGCTCATAGGACCAGCAGCTCAGGTTGATGCAGTCGTTCCAGTCAGCTCTCATTGCCAGCGGCAGACCGTGAGGACCGAGGTTGTTTACGATCTTGTAGAAGGAAACCTTCAGGTGGTGGAGCATAGGCTGAGCCTTTGATTCGTCGTTGTCGAACGGAACCATTTCGTCAAGAATAGCCCAGTCGCCTGTTTCCTTGATATAAGCGGAAACGGAAAGGATCATCCACAGCGGGTCATCGGAGAAGTCGCCGCCGATATCGGAGTTGCCCTTCTTTGTGAGAGGCTGATACTGGTGGTAGCATCCGCCGTCTTCCAGCTGAGTAGAAGCGATATCGATGATTCTCTCTCTTGCACGGTCCGGAATCTGGTGTACAAAGCCCAGAACGTCCTGGTTGGAGTCACGGAAGCCCATGCCTCTGCCGATACCGGATTCAAAGTAAGAAGCAGAACGTGACAGGTTGAATGTAACCATACACTGATACTGGTTCCAGATATTAACCATACGGTTTACCTTGTCATCAGGAGTATCAACGTTCAGGATGCTCAGGAGTGAATCCCATGTAGCCTTCAGCTCAGCAAGGCCCGCCTGAACCTTTTCAGGAGTGTTGTACTTCTCGATCATTTCGAGAGCCTTTACCTTGTTGATAGTCTTGCCGTCAGCCTCGAACTTCTGGTCTACAGGCATTTCAACATAACCCAGGATGAATACCAGAGTCTTGGATTCGCCGGGCTGGAGTGTGATCTCCTTATAGTGGGAAGCGATCGGTGACCAGCCGTCAGCAAAGGAATCTGTAGCCTTGCCAGCGATAACAGCCTCAGGATTGTGGAAGCCGTTGTACAGACCGATAAAGGAATCTCTGTCTGTATCGTAGCCGTCGATCTCGTCGTTTACTGTGTAGAATGCGAAGTGATCACGTCTGTCTCTATATTCAGTCTTGTGGTAGATAGTAGAACCACATACCTCAACACGACCAGTAGAGAAGTTTCTCTGGAAGTTTGTGCAGTCATCCTGAGCGTCCCACAGACACCATTCAGCAAATGAGAACATCTTGAAGGTCTTAGCCTCTGTGCCCTCGTTTGTGAAAACTACCTGCTGAACTTCACCAGCATAGTTCTGGGGAACGAAGAATGTAGCCTCAGCCTTCAGGTCATTCTTCTTACCAGTGATAACTGTATAGCCCATACCGTGACGGCACTCATAGCTGTCCAGCTCAGTCTTTACAGGTGACCAGCCGGGATTCCAGATAGTACCGTTGTCGTTGATGTAGAAATAACGTCCGCCCATATCGATCGGAACATTGTTATAACGGTAACGAGTGATTCTGCGGGGACGAGCATCCTTGTAGAAGCTGTAGCCGCCTGCTGTGTTAGAGATCAGTGAGAAGAACTCCTGTGTGCCCAGATAGTTGATCCACGGATAGGGAGTTCTGGGATTCTGAATGACGTATTCCTTGCGGGCGTCATCGAAGTAACCAAATTTCATAGTAAAGCTCCTTTGCATTTATATTTATAGTAAAGGACCGGAAAAGCTCCGGTATTACTCTCATTATAACATATATTTTCCTCAATGGCAACCGTTTTTGAGATTTTTCCCGAAGTTTTTTATGGAGAATTTTTCCGGTATTTTTTGGGCATTATTCTGTATGAGGGATGTCCCCTGCCCTCTTTTGTACATCATATGCAGGCACTGCGGCAAACAGAACAGCTGAAATATTATAAATTAACAGTATTGCACATAAGACAGCCAAACAATCGAAACTCCGACAATAGCAATAATTTTCTGTTTAGCCTCCCTCCCGCTTTTTGTGCAATCATACAAATCGAAAAAACTTTCCGGAAAATGCAACATTTTGGCATCCTCGATTGTATAGGTAGTGAAGGGACTTTTAGACAGGGCGGGTGCCCTGTAGTTTAAAGGTACAAAGCAGACTCTTTGCCGGAAGGTCTTTGACGCTGAGCGCAGAAGGGACAGCCTGAGGGAACAGGCTGGCGCAAGGCTCACTGCAAGGCTCAGTTAAGGGCGGTACGGGACGCCGTGCCGGAGCAGCAGCAACAAGACCCTGCGGCAAAGATAAGCTGGGTACAGAGAAGGGAAATGTGCCGTGAGGCACTGTTTGAGTGAATTCCTCATGGATGTTGCGATCGTTAAGGAATCATCGGTTTTCCGGTGCTTCCTTAGCATGAGGGATGATTTGTCGCTGGACGATACATATGTTTTGCATATTTTATTTACAGTACATCCAAAAAATCGCAAGGCAAATATAGTACACTTATAATGTATATGAAAAAATATACTGAATCTGAGTGAACGATATTGCAGGCGAAGGAGGAATCTATGTGCTGCAGCGTGGAACGCCGGATGATAACGGCTTTCAGAGAGTATACCAGCAGCATGTAGACGCTGTGTACAGAGTATGCTACGGATTTATGAAAAACAATGCAGACGCCGAGGACGCAGTGCAGGAGACTTTTCTGAAGCTCCTGCAGTGCGGTGATAAACAGACATTTGAGAATGAGAGTCATGAGAGAGCGTGGCTTATAGTCACAGCTTCCAACATATGCAAGAACAATCTCAAAAGCTGGACACGGCAGAAGCGTAAGGAAGTAGAAAATACCGATGAGCTCGGCATGAGCGAGGACGGCAGGAGCGAAACAAATCCTGTACTGGATGCGGTAATGGGACTTCCGGATAAATACAAGACGGTGATATACCTCTATTATTACGAGGAATATTCTACCGCCGAAATAGCGTCTGCTCTTTCTAAGAAGGAATCCACAGTGCGGTCACTTCTGAAAAGAGGCAGGGCTATACTTGAAAGGGAATTGGGAGGTGAAGCAGATGAAGAATGATGAAATCAAAAAGGCATTTGAAAGCCTTACACCGGATGACGCAGCCAAGGAACGTATGCTCAGAGGCATTATGGCAAAGTCCGCAGCGATGGAGCATGAAGCCTCTGCTGAACCGAAGGCTATGCCGTGGTTTATACGGTTTAAAGCTCCCATTGGATTCTGCGCAGCAGCTATGGCGTGTGCAATGGTTTTTACCATTGCCCTGTCAAATCCTGCCATCGTTCAGAACGGCAGCTCAAGGCAGCAGCTTCTTGAGACCAGACCGGCAGCTGAAACGACCAGAATGTCCGCTATTGTGACTACTACTACAGCAGCAACAGAAGCGGCTACAGAGGCGCAGATAACAACCTATACAACATCGCCGTTAACCGGCGGTACAACTGCGGCTAAGCCCGCAGTTACGACAGAGACAGTTGTCAGCACAGCCACTCCTCCTACTACAGAGCCTGTTGTTCTCTCCTCACTTGCAACAGAAACCTCTGAGGCTTTGCAGACAACTACAGCAACTGAGACGGTTACCACTGTCACCACTGCTGAGACTGTCGGAACTACAACAGAGGTAAGCATAAAACCCAGCCTTTACGGAGATCTTTATGATTTCAACCTCGTAACGTGGGCTGGCAGAAGCTATGCTACCGACTACGCCTTAGCTGATTACAGTCAGCTTTCCACCAATCTTGGTTCAGGCGTCGCTACTGGCGAAAACGCCGAGGGCACATACACCATCCTACTGTATGAGCTTAAGGGTACACCGGTAGAAAATGGCTTTGCGGTTCAATACGCTGGCCAGACAGCTTACTATATTTTCTATAGTATTGACTGATAATGAGACAGGCACACGGGATACCGTGTGCCTGTTTTGTTTTGGCAGCAAATGAGCCGGTACCTGCTTCTAACTACAATTTACGAGGTACTTATCATATAAGGTTCTCTATCATATGTTGGAGTATTACAATTCCCTCAGTCACGCCTATGGCGTGCCAGCTTCCCTTACTAAGGGGAGCCTTGGTCGGTGTGCTTCGCACATGAATAGTGCTTGAAAGAGAACCTCAAAAAACAAAACCGCCGCACCAGATGGTACGGCGGTCATTTCATGTACAATTAGTTGATGATTGTAGGATTGTTGTCAGCGTCCTTATCGAACAGATGGATCTTGTTCGGGTCGAGAGCAACCTTGATTGTATCCTGCGGCTTAGCTGTGGATCTCGGATCAACACGAGCTGTCAGCGGGATACCTGCACAGTTCAGGTACAGGAATGTTTCTGCACCCATCATTTCTGTGATTTCTACATCAGCGTCAACGATACCTGTTGTTGCTGTGGACAGGAACATTTCGTCATCGTGAATAGCCTCAGGACGGATACCCATGATAACTTCCTTGTCAACATACTTAGCCAGGTCATTTGTAACCTTAGCAGCAGGAATTTCGATCTGATACTTGATAGCCTTAGCTGTCTTTGTAGCCTCAGAACCGAACTCTACATAGTAGTTTGCGCCCTTTCTCAGAACAGCGTCTACAAAGTTCATCTGCGGAGAACCAAGGAAGCCAGCAACGAACTTGTTGCCCGGTCTCTCGTACAGAGCCTGAGGAGTATCGATCTGCTGGATGATACCATCCTTCATAACTACGATACGGTCTCCCATTGTCATAGCCTCTGTCTGGTCATGTGTTACGTAGATGAATGTTGTACCCAGCTTCTGGTCGAGCTTCGAGATGTGGATCTTCATCTGTGCACGGAGCTTAGCGTCCAGGTTGGACAGCGGCTCGTCAAGCAGGAATACCTGAGGATTACGAACGATAGCACGGCCGAGAGCAACTCTCTGTCTCTGACCGCCGGACATTGCCTTCGGCTTACGATCCAGCAGGTGGCTCAGGTCGAGGATCTTTGCAGCCTCTTCAACCTTACGAGCGATCTCATCCTTCGGAACCTTACGGAGCTTCAGACCGAATGCCATGTTGTCGAATACTGTCATGTGAGGATACAGAGCGTAGTTCTGGAATACCATTGCGATGTCTCTGTCCTTAGGAGCGATGTCGTTTACCAGACGGTCGCCGATGTACAGCTCACCCTCGGAGATTTCTTCCAGACCAGCGATCATTCTCAGAGTTGTGGACTTACCACAGCCGGAAGGACCAACCAGTACGATGAATTCCTTGTCCTGAATTTCGATGTTTACGTCCTTAACAGCAACTACGTTGCCAGGATACTTCTTATAGATGTGTCTCAGTGATAAACTTGCCATTGAGCAGTTCCTCCTAAACTTATATTATCTTTCACCAGCAGCTACACCGGTTCCTTACAATACTATAATACCAGAAACGGCAGATTTTTGCAAGTCGTTTATTGCACAAACTTTTTTGCTTCAATTCATTGATTATGACGAACATTTCCTAAGGCTTCGGAAAAGTGACGAAAAATCATCCTCATATTTCAACACTTTTAACAAATCTTTGTCTAATAGCACAGCCGCCTCTCCTTCGGGCAAATCCGCCGGTATAGTCAATCCGCCCATGGCTGTGCGATGCAGCTTTTCCACATGATTGCCGACAGCTGCCAGCATACGCTTTACCTGATGGTACTTTCCCTCGTGTATGCAGATGAGAATTTCCCTGCCTTCCTCATCCAGAGCCTCTGCACGGGCACTCTGACAGACTGTACCGTCACGGAGCGTTATGCCTGCCTGAAGCTGAGTCTGCGCCTCCTGAGTGAAGGGGCGTGCAAGAGAAGCCACATAGTATTTGGGGACGTGTTTTTTTGGAGATGTGAGATTATGGAGAAGCTCGCCGTCATTCGTGAGGAGCAGCAGACCGGTCGTATCTTTATCCAGTCTGCCCACTGGTGAAAGGTTCTGCCCTCTCCATTCCTCCGGCAGGATGTCGATTACGGTCTTTTCGCACCTATCCTCAGTTGCGCTTACCACGCCGGCAGGCTTGTTCATTATGAGGGTGAGTGTCCGTGACGCACGGACAGTTTTGCCTTCAACAGTAATGGCGTCGGTTTCAGCGACGCTCATGTCTGATTTTTTCACAATAGCACCATTGACAGTAACTTTGCCGGCTGAGGCGAGAGCCTTTATCTGGCTTCTGGTGTATGGTGTTCTTTCCGAGATGAATTTGTCGAGACGCATGGAGTTCTCCTTTCTGTGGCATGAGAATCGTGACGGGAGCATATTATAAGTTGTAGTTTGGCGTTGAGTTATAGCGTACATCATAAGCCTCCCTTGTTAAAGGGAGGGGCACCCGAAGGGCGTGCAGAGCTGACCGCAGCTTGCTGCGGTGGAGGGATTGCTCAGTGATAGACAAACTGAAATTTCAGCGTTACTGCGCTTTTTACTATCCCCTCAGTC
>JAZNOB010000209.1:0-7885 GCA_045580565.1 Ruminococcus sp. | reverse complement strand
CTTCCTGAAGGTCTGACCAGTATCAGAAGTTATGTGTTCAGTGATTGTTATGCGCTGTCAGAGATCAATCTGCCGGATAGTATCACAAGTATTGAAGCCTCTGCGTTTTTCTGCTGTCAACAACTGAAGATAACCAGGCTTCCTGAAAATCTTGAAAGCATTGGGTACTTTGCATTTGCCGGCAGTGATATGCTGAGCGATATCATGTTCGGAGATCATCTTAAGACGGTCGGAAGATATGCGTTCAATCATTGTGACAGCCTGAGCATTCTTACTTTTCCGAATACGCTGACAGTTATTGACGAAAATGCATTTGCGTATTGCAATCAGTTGGTTGACGTCTACTATTCCGGCATCGAATCCGAATGGTACGAGATTTCCATTGCTACCGGAAATGAACCGCTTCTTTCTGCATCCATTCATTTCGCTGAAGAAACAGCAACAACGACCAAAGCTACCACAACCACCACAACTGTGCCGACAACAACGACTGCAACTACAACAAAGCCGACAACGACTACCACAATTACGACTACACCCATTCCCACAACGTCCACCACAACAACGACCAGCAGAACTACCACAACTACTGCCACAACGGCAGATAACGATATAGTTGCATCAGGCGAGTGCGGAGAGAATGTAACATGGGTGCTGGATAAGGATGGTACGCTGACGATTTCGGGTACTGGCGAGATGGAGGATTACCAAAGTTTTATGGATTCGCCCTGGTATCCCTACGAAGACAGCTTGTTACGTGTAATTATTGAAGAAGGAATAACAAGAATTGGTGATATGGCTTTTGTTGGTAAAGACAATATAACATCAATTTCCGTTCCTGCAAGCGTGATTGATATTGGAGAATACGCATTTGGTAATTGCGGGGGTCTGATTGAAATTGATGTAAATGATGAGAGCCAGTTTTTTAAAGATATTGAAGGTGTTCTTTTTTCAAAAGATGGTACAGAGTTGATTGTATGTCCGGCTGGAAAACAAGGAGAATACGAAATTCCTTACTATGTGGAATATATAAGCAGCGGAGCGTTTATGAGCTGTGATGAACTAATTTATATTTCTATTCCTGACAGCGTTAAATGTATTGGTGATGAAGATACATTTTCTCATTGTAGTAAACTAACTGAAATTATTCTTCCTGATTGTGTTACAAGTATTGGTGATTACATGTTTGCCTATTGCAGTGAATTACAATCAATAACTATACCGGAAAGTGTTATACGTATAGAGTTGGGAGCATTCATGTGTTGTGATGCACTGGAATCAATAACAATACCTAGTACAACTGAATACTTAGGAAGATGCGCATTTATGGAATGTAAAAATTTAAAGACTATAACTGTACAGAATCCTGAGTGTGAAATTTACGGTCATATTGCAGCTGAAAACAACATTCCCTCCACCGCCGAGATCCACGGCTACACCGGCTCAACCGCAGAGGAATACGCAAACACATACGGCAGAACCTTTATTCCGATTGACAGCGGAACTGTAACAACAACAACTACTACTGCCACCACAACCACAACTACTACAACAACTATTACAACGACCCAAAGCTCACAAGGACCTACAAGGCCGCTTCCTACAACGACTACAACCACTGATACTACTACCAGCTCCGACACAACCACTACAACTACAATAACTACTACATCAGATTATACAACCACAACCACTTCTACAACGACCCAAAGCTCACAAGGACCTACAACACCCATACCCACAACTACTACAACGACCAGTACAACAACCTCTGAACCGACTACCACCACAACAACTACGACAACATCAACCACCGAGTCAACTACAACAACTACGACAACGTCAACCACCGAATCAACTACAACAACTACGACAACATCAACCACAGAGTCAACTACCACAACAACCACAACCGAATCAACTACAACAACCACAACCACTACCACCTCTGAAACAACTACAACTGAAACCACAACTACGGAAATTACAACAACTACTACAACGCTCACAACAACTATCACTACGACTGAAACGTCAGTTACAACGACTTCATATGTAACTACTCTTACAACTATTACTACAACGTCAATTACAACAACGACTGCTACGGAGTATATAATGAAGGGCAAATCCGGTGGTGTTTCCTATAAGCTGTGCGAAAAAACGGATGGAAGTGCACAGCTTGAGTTGAAGGGTGAAAAGACA
The DNA here is from genome assembly GCA_045580565.1 of Ruminococcus sp. Taxonomy (GTDB): domain Bacteria; phylum Bacillota; class Clostridia; order Oscillospirales; family Ruminococcaceae; genus Ruminococcus_C. Next base: position 5,680 of record JAZNOB010000209.1, on the reverse strand, counting down.
GGTACTGAATTGACTGCTGTATTATGGAGCACGATCAGTGCACAGCTTACCGCTGTTTCGGAGTATGATACTATTGAACTTATACTTGATAATGTAGGTATTGAAGATAGTACTTTCGGAGACGATAAAATTGGAATACACAGTAAAGTGAAATCGGTTTCATTCCTGAATATTGACAGTATTCCTAAATCACCCTTCGGAATCAATAACAGCATTGAATGTGTAACCATAACCGACCAGCTCAAAACTATAAGTGATTTTGCTGGTTTTACTGGAATAGAATCGGTATATCTGCTATATAAAGGAGAGATGTTTAAAATAGCAGGAAACAGTGTTGATCCTACAGATGAGGTGCTTAACGCTGTCATGGCGATGCAGCTGGAATCAATAGGAAGAAGTTCATTTTACAACTGTCCGGAGCTAAAAAGTTTTATTCTTCCGCCGGATATAACGCTCGGTATAGAGGCTATCGGCTATAATGCAGGAGAAACTGCGACTTTCATTACACCGGATATGTGCATATACGGCTGGAATGGAAGCCCTGCTCAGGAATATGCAGCAAGCAACTATATCAGTTTTATAGCTGTTGATATTTTGACTGGTGATGTAAATGGAGATAGTCTTATCAACATAACCGATGCAGCTGAGGCGCTTACCATATACGCCAGAAATGCTGCTGGATTGTCTACTGATGATTATACTTCAAGTCAGAAATCTGCCGCCGATATTGATTGTGATGGCAAGATCACAATAGGTGACGCTACAGCTATTCTGATATATTATGCTCAGAAAGCTGCTGGTATTGAAACATCTTGGGAAAAGATACTTATGCTGATATAATCGAAAAAAATCCACCTTGCAGAGATGCAGGGTGGATTTATATTTTTTGCTTGAAAGCCTTCAATTCCCGTCTCTTCCAGTAACCTTACCGAGAACAAGAAAAATCAGAAATGCCGCAATATCAGCTGCGACAATAGTCGGGCCTACTGGAGTGCCGAAAAGAACTGCCACGATTATGCCGATTACTGCGCATACAACTGATATTATACCGGAGCTGAGTATTACAGTACGGAAGCTCCTGAACATTCTCATAGCAGACAGCGCTGGACATATAATAAGTGCTGAAACCAGCAGAGAGCCTACCAGATTCATAGCCAGAACTATGATCAGCGCAGTTATGACCGCTATCATGAGATTGTAAAGAGACGCCCTGACACCCGTAGCCGAGGCAAAGGTCTCATCGAAGGTGACTGAGAAAATCTTGTGGTAGAACAAGAGAAATATTCCGATAACCAGCACCGACATGACAATACACAGCCATACATCAGTTGATGACAGAGTAAGTATAGATGTTGAGCCGAACAGTGTACTGCATACATCACCGGAGATATTAGCTGAGGATGAGAACATATTCATAAGGAGATATCCTATTGCCATTGAGCCTACCGATATAAGCGCAACAGCAGCGTCTCCCTTTATCTTGGTTTTCTGTCCGGTCATAAGCAGAAGCACTGCGCTTACTACAGTTACCGGCAGAACCACAATCATTTCATTTGTGATTTTAAGCACGCTTGCTATTGCTATCGCTCCGAATGCCACATGGGAAAGTCCGTCGCCGATAAAGGAAAACCTTTTCAGCACGAGGGTGACACCGAGCAGTGACGAACAAAGTGCAATAAGCACGCCTACCAGCAGAGCGTATCTTACAAAGGGATGGGAGAAGTAGAATGCAAGTGTACTAATAAGCTCAGTCATTGTCATTACCTCCCGAAGATTTCATGAAAGCCCTGCATATATCGCTGTTCAGATAATCCTCCTTAGTGCCGAAGAAAAGCGGTTCCTGACCAAGGTGGAGTATATGAGTTGCATACTTTATCGCCGCTGCAATATCGTGGGATACCATTATGACAGTTATGCCATCCTCACGGTTGATTTTTGCAACAAGCTCGTACATTTCAGATGCAGCTTTAGGGTCAAGACCTGTTACAGGCTCATCAAGAAGGAGCATCTTCTGTGTAGCGCAAAGAGCACGTGCCAGAAGAACACGCTGCTGCTGACCTCCGGAAAGCTGTCTGTAGCTCTCTTTTTTCAGGTTACATATACCAAGCTTGCGCATATTTCTATGGGCAAGAAGCTTTTCTTCACGGTTATAGAACGGGCGCAGTCCGCTTCTGCTCAGACATCCTGAAAGCACGATTTCCTGAACAGACGCCGGAAAATCCCTCTGCACAACAGTCTGCTGAGGAAGATAGCCGATCTCCTTCTGAAGAAGTCCATCGCCGAGAGTTATCTTTCCTGCAAGCGGCGCACGCAGATGAAGAAGAGTTTTGATAAGAGTACTCTTACCGCTGCCGTTTTCACCGACAATACAGAGATAATCACCGGCAGATACTGAAAAGCTCAGATTCTTCGTGACTACTGTATTTTCATAGCCAAGAGTGACATTTTCGCATGAAAGCTGATTATTCATAAATATACATTGCCCTCCTGATCTCAGAAAGGTTTTCCTCCATGATTGAAAGATATGTGCAGCCGCTGTTGATATCCTCACGGCGCACAGACTGCATGGAATTGAGAGTGTAGACCTCGCCTTTTCCAGCCTTTGTATTTGAGAGTACTGCGTCTGCAATACTGCTGTCTGAGTCTTCAATGGTGAATACTCCCATAACTCCAGCTCTGTCAACTGATTCTGCAAGCTCAATAACAGTCTCAAAGCTTACATCCGTCTCAGAGGAGCAGCCGGGAAATGCCGCATGATATTCAATGTCATAATCTTCCATCAGATAAACAAAGGGGAATCTGTCTGCAAATATAGCCTTCGGATAATCTGCGTTCGTTACAGTTTCTTCATATCTCGCATCCAGATCGGCAAGCTTCTGAGTATACGCATCAGCATTCGCCTTGTATGCCTGAGCATTCAGAGGATCAGCGGAGCAGAGTGCGTCAGTTATTGCGCCGCAGAAAAGCTCAGCATTTTTTACAGAGAGCCATACGTGTTCGTCGTATGTATTCTCCTCCTCATGTTCATGCCCGTGGTCGTGGTCATGTCCCTCAAGAGTGCACGCTTCATCTATAACAGCCTCTCCGAGGATTTCAGTAAGATCAATAACCTGCATATCAGGATTCTGCGCATTCTTCAGAGAATCCTGAACCCAAGCGTCAGATGCGCCGCCCACGTGGATCAGCACATCACAGGAGGATATCCTGACCATATCGTCAGTACCGGGCTGATAGCTGTGAAAGTCCATTCCATTATCCACCAGAAGCGTAAGCTCAACGCTCTGTGTATCTCCGATTATTTCTCTTGCCCAGTCATACTGCGGGAAAATAGTGCATACTACATTAAGCTTGTCCGGATCGGATGTGCCTGAAACGCCTGAACAGCCTGCAAGCAGAGAAAGTGCCAATACAGCCGGTAAAATTCTTTTTCCGAGCATAGTATCCTCCTTGAAACTGAAAATGATTCTCATATTATTATACACGCATAGCCCCTTCTTGTCAAGGTCTGTAACCCAAAAAGTACGGCATTTCTGAGAAAGCCGTACTTTGATTTCACATCAGAGGAGCGATAAGCCTGAGTATACGATTATAAATACGTTTCAGACCGGTGTATTCTTTCCGGTATTTATCTGTAACCTCGCAGCAGCGCAGCATGGTGCTGTCAAAGTCAGCCTTTACATCATAAACAGCGTCACAGTCTGAAAAGAATACTGCATTCTCAAAATGAAAATAGAGGCTTCTGTAGTCAAGATTTATAGTTCCGACAACAGCAGTCCTGTCATCGCATACACATTGCTTAGCGTGAAGAAATCCCGGTGTAAACTCATATATCCTTATACCGTTCTTTACAAGCAGGTGATAGTATGAGCGAGTCATCCGGTAAACGAATTTCTTATCCGGAATACCAGGCGTCAGTATCCTTACATCAACCCCTCTTCTTGAAGCGAGTGTAAGTGCTCTGCTCATTTCGTCATTTATAATAAGGTAGGGTGTCATGAACCAGATATACTTATCAGCTCTGTTCACCATGTTCATATACACATTCTCGCCAAGATATATGTCATCAAGAGGACAGTCGCCGTATGGCTGGATATAGCCCATGGCTTCTGGGCATACTTCGTTCTCAGGAAAATATGCGTCAAAATCAGTATCAGTATTTTTTACGGTATTCCACATTTCGAGGAACTGTACAGTCAGGCTCTTAACGGCATTTCCAGTAAGCTTCAGACCAGAGTCCTTCCATTCGCCGTAAGGATGTACTATATTAAAATACTCGTCAGCAAGGTTATATCCGCCTGTGAAGCCGATTTTTCCGTCGATTACAGTGATCTTCCGGTGGTCACGGTTATTCATGAAAACGCTTATTACCGGCATTATAGGATTGAACACCCTGCACTGTATGCCAAGCTTTTCAAGCTTCTTAGTAAAAACGGGGCTGAGAAAGCCTACGCTTCCAAGGTCGTCGTATATCACTCTCACCTCAACGCCCTTAGCAGCACGTTCACCGAGCACTGACTTGATTCGCCCGAAGGCTTCAGCATCCTGAATAGCATGGTATTCCATAAATATAAACTTCTCAGCCTTTGACAGCGCCTCAATAAGCTCCTCAAGAGCCTCTCCGGTATCGCTGTAAAACTTCACTCCAGTATCGTCGTAAGCAGGATAACCGCTGTCGTCACGGATATATCTCATCTGACTGTAATATGGCATCTTTCCTTCAGCCTCACAGGAGACGCCGGACAGATATTGCCGGCGGAGCTGACTTCCTATTTGCTCCAGTTTGTCTTGCTTTTTCTTAGTAAGGGCAGAACGTCCGGCTATAAGATAAAATACAAGTCCAACAAAAGGCGATATAAGTATAAGAACTACCCATGACAGCTTGAAGGCAGAGTTTGTATGTTTGCTTACGATTTCCAGTACCAGCAGTATTGCCAGAAGATTGGTCAGTGCAGATACCCACGCATTCAGCTGATTGAAATAGAAGAGCATAAACATCAGCCATCCTATTTCCATCAGGACTATAAGTCCCACTATGATGAGTCTGCCTATACTGTTTTTAGTGCTGTCGTCTAATTTTCTGCTCATAGAAAAAATCACCTCTCAAAATAGGGATGTTACATATTATAGCATATTCATGCAGACTTTGCAATAACGTTCGATTCTGAAAATTGGATGAAAATTGACGATTTGCTCTGTAGATAAGTGTTCATAAGCTGAAGTCCGGAGCCGGTCAATTTTTAAGGAATCTAAAAGTTTTGAAAAAACGCTTGATTATTATACGGAAATGTAGTATAATGAGTATATGTGTGAAAACGCACAGTATGTCCTACTACGAAAGGAGTATAAAAATGATTTATTCAAACGAAGTCAATGAAATGTGCTGCGTAAGACAGGGCGTAAACCATGGTGCGGCTCCGATCCCGGAGGAAGCAAAGTGGGTAAAGGCTAAGGAAATCAGCGATATTTCCGGTTTTACACATGGTATCGGCTGGTGTGCACCGCAGCAGGGTACATGTAAGCTGTCCCTGCACGTAAAGGAAGGCGTAATTCAGGAATGTCTGGTTGAGACTATCGGTTGTTCCGGTATGACTCATTCTGCAGCTATGGCATCTGAAATTCTGCCTGGCAGAACAATTCTCGAAGCACTGAATACAGACCTGGTATGTGACGCTATCAATAC
>JAZNOB010000208.1:0-27533 GCA_045580565.1 Ruminococcus sp. | reverse complement strand
ACTGCATTTCAGTATCTGTTCCATAAATTCAATGAGTCGTTCTCTCAGACAAATTTCTTTCACGGTTACAGACTCTATGCTGTCGACGGTTCGGATATACATATTCCGACTATTCCTGATGATAAGGAGACATTTTATCGTGCAAATGATGATGCAAAAGGCTATAATTCTCATTCATTCCCATACGCCGCCTGCGGCGGCTATGAAAATCATGAAATTCTTTTATGATTTTCAAATGGGAATAGTATGATTTTTTATGGGAAGACAAAAAGAGAATCGATGAACGAGAGCAAGAAGAATATCATTGGAATGCTGCTGGAAGAGTACGACATCCGCTCGGCAAAGGACATCGAGTGATTCCCACTCAAATTGCCCTGCATGACCCAGTTTTACTTGAAAACTGCAATTCCTTTTCGTTTATGCTGACTTGCTGTATGCATGACTTCAATCATCTGTTTTTTATCTTCAGGTATCTGTTTACCAAGAAGGTATGAGTCCAACTCGGCATATGTCACTCCCATTTCACTTTCATCCGTCTGACCGTCAAATAAAGCAGCAGACGGAGCCTTATCGATGACGCAGCTTGGCGCATTCAGATAGTGTAAAAATTCGTAGACCTCTGTTACGGTAAGATCAGCGATAGGATTAAAGTCATGAGCCCCATCACCCCACTTGGTAAAATAACCAACATAAGCTTCGCTTCGATTGCCAGTACCTGCAACCAGCCTATTTTCAGCAGCTGCGACAGCATACAATGTAAGCATACGTAACCGGGGTGCCATATTGTAAAGAGCTGCATTATTCATAACAGAAACACCATCAAGAGCCTTTAATTCTGCTTCTTTTACAGACGTTAAATCGACTGTACGTGTTTCGATGTGATAACGAACTGCTATTTCCTCGGCATCAAGCATATCCTGTGAATAATTACGCTTCGAAGTGCACGGCATAATAATGCCTGCTGTGTTATCACAGGCGGCTTTACAAAGAATGCCAACTAAAGCACTGTCCTTACCACCGCTGTTGCCGTAAACAATGCCCTCTGCACCGCTTGACAGCAAAATTGACTTTATGAAGCTTACTCTTTTTTCAAATTCGGTTTTGTAGTCACGCATATCAAACACATCCTTAATCAGATAAATTAATTAACAGACCGCTTTTACAGCTGCGGCTGACTTCTTTGAATAATCACAAGATAATTATTCAGCAGAAATGCCTGTTTTAACTTTGTCATTAAAAAACTGCTCGTACCAAACGATAAAAGTATAGATCGTCCAGATTTTTCGGCTTGCATCTGTTTTACCGGATCTATGCTGATCAAGCAGGGATAAAATTTTATCAGTATGAAAATACTTTTTGCCCGTATCAGATGTGAATGCAGCCTTTACAATGTTGTAGTACCTTTCTTCTTTAAGCCATACCCGTATCGGTATAGGAAATCCCAGCTTATCCCTTTCCGCATTAGCCTTAGGCAGACTTTTCTCTGCGGCCTTTCGCAATGCAATTTTTGTAGTTGATAAATCAACCCTGTACTTGGATGGCAGACTGGATGCAATCTTCATAACCTCCCTGTCAAGAAAGGGAACTCGCAGTTCCAAAGAATTTGCCATACTGGTTTTATCTGCCTTGAGAAGAATATCACCAACCAGCCACATATTTATATCAAGGTACTGCATTTTCGTAACCGCATCACAGCCAGCAGCCTCGGAGAAGTATTCTGCACATATCTTCTCAGGAGCCGATGCATTTTTCGCCGCTTCGCTTTTCAGGATGCTGCATCGTTCTTTATATGAAAATATGTTCGCATTTCCAATATAATACTCCTCTAGTCTTTTTCCGCGCCTGACAAGATAATTGACTCCACGTCTTGGCGGAAAATGTCCGCATACTCCTGAAATGATATGGCGTATACTTATTGGCAGACTATCGTAAATGGTTGTTGTCAGCGGTTCTTGATACATACGATATCCGCCGAACAATTCATCCGCACCCTCGCCTGACATTACCACCTTCACATGCTCTCTTGCAAGCTTGCTTACAAAATAAAGTGCAATTGCTGATGGATCAGCCAGCGGCTCATCCATGTGGTACTGAATTTTGGCAAATTCACCCCAGTATTCCTCCGGAGTAATTACCTTGTCAATGTTTTCGACACCGATCTTTTCTGCAAATTCTTTTGCAAGATTGATTTCGTTATAGTTTCTTCCGTCAGAGCTGCTGAATCCAACTGTAAATGTTTTATCTACATTTGCCGCTTCAGCAATATAACTCGAATCAATTCCACCTGACAAAAATGATCCCACTTCAACATCTGCAATTTTATGAGCCGAAACAGATTCACGTATCGTCTTATCTACCAGTTCTGCACACTGTTCCAGAGAACCAGACTTGCTGTTGAATTCAGGCTTCCAATACCGAACCTCTTCAAGCTTGTTATTCTTGAAGACCATATAATGTGCAGGCGGAAGCTTATATACATTTTTGAAGAATGTCTCCTTGACAGCAGAATACTGAAATGACAAGTAGTGTCCCAGTGCCTCTTCATTAAGCTCCTTTCTGAAATCGGGATGCTCAAGAAAAGCCTTGATTTCCGATGCTGCCATAAAACTATTATTCATATAAGCATAGTACAACGGCTTTATACCGAACATATCCCTGGCAGCATATAATGTTTTATTTTTCAGATCAAATATCACAAATGCAAACATGCCGCGGAGCTTATGGACTAATTCCGTGCCCCATTGTTCATATCCATGAAGCAAAACTTCACTGTCAGAATTATTAGCAAAAGTATGGCCGCATGTAATAAGCGTTGTCCGCAGCTCCTTGTAATTATATATTTCTCCATTGAAAACAAGAACTAATGATCTGTCTTCGTTAAACATTGGCTGATCACCTTCGTTAAGGTCGATGATGCTCAATCTGCGAAAGCCTAAAGCTATGTCATCATTTATAAACTTACCTGACGAATCTGGTCCTCGGTGGATGATTCTATTCATCATTTTTTCGAGAACGGTACCATCATCATTTATTCTGTTTGTAAAACCAACAAATCCACACATAGTTACACCTCGATTTTCTTTGTTCCGCATAACAGCCGTGTTAAACGGCGGGCTGCTTCTTTTGTATCATCAGGGCTTCCAAAGGTTGAAAAACGGAAGTATCCTTCTCCGCATGAACCAAAGCCCTGACCTGGTGTACCGACTACCTGAATCTCTCTGAGCAGAAGGTCAAAGAATTCCCAGCTCGTCATGCCATCGGGACACTTCATCCAGATATACGGCGCATTTTTTCCGCCGCAGTACCACACACCAATTTCATCAAGTGCTTTCATCAGGCAAGCAGCGTTTTGCTTGTAAATCTGAATATTGTCATGAATCTGCTTCTGTCCTTCAGGAGTAAATACAGCCGTAGCACCTTTCTGGATAATGTACGAAACACCATTTGTTTTCGTAGTACGATTGCGCACCCACATTGAGTTCAGATTCATTCCCATGCGTTCCAATTCTTTCGGAATGATCGTATACCCCAAACGGGTGCCTGTGAAGCCCGCTGTTTTGGAAAGGGAGCATATCTCGATCGCGCAGGTACGTGCACCCTCTATCTCAAAAATGCTATGCGGAAGCGAATCTTCTTCAATAAATGCTTCATAGGCTGCATCGAAAAGGATCACCGAGCCGTTCTTGTTTGCATAATCAACCCACGCCTTCAGCTGTGTGCGGCTGAACACAGCACCTGTCGGATTGTTCGGGGAGCAGATATAGATAATATCTGCCTTGATATTATCATCGGGTACCGGAAGAAATCCGTTTTCTCTGCCCGACGCAATATGAACTATTTTTCTGCCTGCCATAACATTGGCATCCACATAGGCGGGATAAGCAGGCTCTATTACAAGTGAAGTATTTTCACGGCTGAAAAGGTCAAGAATATCTCCCAGTTCATCACTTGCACCGCTTGAAACGAAAACTTCATCAGGAGACAGTTTTACTCCACGTATCCTGTAATATTCAGCAATCTTTTCTCGTAGGAACGGTGCTCCGCATTCGGGCATATATCCGTGAAAGGAACCCGCCTTTGACTGGTCATCGACCGCCTCATGAAGTGCCTTTATAACAGCATCGCACAGCGGAAGCGATACATCACCGATTCCCATTCTGTAAAGATGAGCGTCAGGGTGTTCATTCAGATATGCCTTTGTTTTCTGAGCAATATTATAAAACAGGTAAGAATCCTCTAAATCGGAATAAAAAAGATTTGGTGTAATCATACTTCAACGTCTCCTTCATAAATAGTTTCAGCAGGACCTGTCATTGTGATCCTGAAATCGTCATCGACATTTATTCTGAGTGTGCCGCCGTCGAGAATAACCGCAATATCATCATTATGCCGACAGAAGCCTTTGCGTACTGCCGCAGCTGCTGAAGCACACGCTCCCGTGCCGCACGCCATAGTGATTCCACTGCCTCGCTCCCACACTCTCATACGGAGTGTACATTCGTCAATCACCTGAACGAACTCAACATTTACTCCACCTGGAAACGCTTCATGCTTCTCAATCAGAGGACCGCTTTTTTCAAGCGGTACATTTTCTGCATCCGAAACGAATATCACAGCATGAGGATTTCCCATAGAAACAGGCATACAGGTGATCTCATCACTGCCTGCTGTAAGAGTCATATCACTGCTTATCACAGCATTGCCCATATCAACGGATGCACTTTTAACCTTTCCATTTGAAGTTTTAAGAGTCAGTGTTTTTATCCCTGACAGAGTTTCAACGGTAATGCGCTTTTTGTCAGTATAGCCCTTGTCATAGACGTATTTTCCCACACAGCGTATACCGTTACCGCACATTTTCGCCTCGCTTCCATCTGCATTGAAAATACGCATTCTAAAATCGGCAACAGCAGACGGTGATATCCATATCATACCGTCTGAGCCTGCGCCAAAATGACGTTCGGACAAACGGATAGAAAGTTCTGACGGATTTTCCGGTTCACCGTAAACATACAGATAATCATTTCCAAGACCGTGCATTTTTGTAAAGTGCATAATAATACCTCCTATGCGTCAATTGTAGAAATACCAATTGTAACTTCCTCAAGAACATCAAGAAGAACCTTGACCGTATCAAGAGAGGTCAGCATTGTGATGTTATTCTGTGTGGCACAGCGTCTGATCGCTATGCCATCTTCATAGTGAACTCCTGAAAGGATAGCGCGGGTGTTGATCACATAGCTCACATAGCCTGCTCGAATTGACTCAAGAATCTCCTCGCTGCCCTCACTGAGCTTACGGCGTATTCTTGTGCGGATTCCGTTTTCTCTCAGAAAATTTGCCGTACCTACAGTCGCTTCGATATTAAAGCCCATGTCATAGAATCTTCTGACAAGAGGAAGAGCCTCCTGCTTATCCTCGTCCGCAAGAGTAACGAAAACCGTTCCGTAATTCTGAACATGAACTCCCGAAGCGATAAGTGCTTTATACATGGCACGGTGAAGCTTCCTGTCATATCCGATAGCCTCGCCGGTGGATTTCATTTCGGGAGAAAGATAAGCGTCCATTCCGCTGAGCTTAGAGAACGAAAACGCCGGAGTCTTTACATAGAAACGTTCCTTTTCCTGAGGATATATCTCATGGATTCCCTGTTCAGCAAGGCTCTTGCCGAGGATGACGAGTGCAGCAATATCCGCAAGACTGTATCCCGTTGCCTTTGAAAGGAATGGAACAGTTCTCGAAGAGCGTGGATTAACCTCAATAATATACACGCTGTCGTCCTCGTCAACGATAAACTGGATATTAAAAAGACCAATAATGCCGATTCCAAGTCCGAGCTTTTCGGTATATTCGAGAATGGTTTGCTTCACCTTATCCGAAATGCTGAACGAAGGATACACACTGATTGAGTCTCCGGAATGAATACCCGTGCGCTCCACAAGCTCCATAATACCAGGAACGAATACCTGTTTTCCGTCGCAGATAGCGTCAACTTCAACCTCCTTGCCGCGAATATACTTATCCACCAGCACCGGCTTATCCTCGTCGATCTTTACGGCTGTTTTCAGATAGTGGCGTAACGCTTCTTCTTTTGCCACGATCTGCATTGCCCTGCCTCCAAGCACAAAGCTCGGTCGCACAAGTACAGGATAACCAATTTCCTCAGCGGCTCTGATACCATCCTCAATGGTAGTTACCGCCTGACCCTTTGGCTGCGGAATTCCGAGTGCTGAAAGAAGTTTCTCAAAGGCATCCCTGTTCTCAGCACGCTCGATCGCATCACAGTCGGTTCCGATGATTTTAACTCCTCTGTCTTTCAGCGGCTCTGCAAGATTGATCGCCGTCTGACCGCCAAGAGCTGCAATTACTCCTAACGGTTTTTCAAGCTCAATTACATTCATAACGTCCTCCGTGCACAGCGGCTCGAAGTACAGCTTATCGGAACACGTATAGTCAGTGGAGACGGTTTCGGGATTGTTATTGATGATGATTGCTTCATATCCGGCATTCCTGATCGTCTTTACTGCGTGTACGGTAGAGTAGTCAAATTCTACACCCTGACCAATGCGAATCGGCCCTGAGCCGAGAACTATGATCTTTTTCTTATCTGATACTATTGATTCGTTTTCTTCCTCGTAAGTGGAGTAAAAATACGGAATATAGCTGTCAAACTCAGAGGCACAGGTGTCTATCATTTTATATACCGGAACGATTCCATTCTGTTTTCTCTGTTCAGAAATTTCCATCTCAGTTTTATTCCAGAGCAGAGCAATCTCCCTGTCGGAAAATCCCATGCGTTTTACCTCACGAAGCACACTGATATTTCCGATATTCTGACTGAGTTTCTGCTCCATATCAATGATGTTATTCAGCTTCCGGATGAAGAACCTGTCGATTGCAGTGGCTTTTATAATTTCAGTTATCTCACATCCAAGTCTCAGAAGCTGTGCAATGGCATAGATACGGTCATCGGTTGCGTCTGTGATATATTCAAGAAGATCATCCGCATTCATGCTGTCGAACTTCGGGTTCTGAAGATGAAACAAACCGATCTCCAGTGAACGTATCGCCTTGAGCAGACTTTCTTCAAAGGTTCTTCCCACGCTCATGACTTCGCCCGTGGCTTTCATCTGGGTGCTGAGGGAATTATTTGCGTCAGTGAATTTGTCGAAAGGAAAGCGCGGCATCTTCGTTACTACATAATCAAGCGTAGGCTCAAAGGATGCAGGTGTATTTGCAATCTTAATCTCATCAAGCGTCATTCCTACACCGATTTTGGCTGATACCCTTGCGATAGGATACCCGCTTGCCTTTGAAGCAAGTGCAGAGGAACGAGAGACTCTCGGATTCACCTCAATAAGATAGTATTGAAATGAATTCGGGTCGAGCGCAAACTGCACATTGCATCCACCCTCAATTTTAAGGGCACGGATGATTTTCAGTGCGCTGTCACGGAGCATGTGATATTCCTTGTTTGTCAGTGTCTGCGAAGGGCATACAACGATTGAATCTCCTGTATGAACACCGACAGGATCGAGGTTTTCCATATTGCAAATCGTGATCGCTGTATCATTGCTGTCACGCATTACTTCATACTCGATTTCCTTATAGCCCTTGATGCTTTTTTCAATAAGCACTTGATTGACCGGAGAAAGGGCAAGGGCATTTTTCATGAGAGGTAAGAATTCCTCCTCGTTGTCGGCAAAGCCGCCGCCGGTTCCGCCGAGTGTAAACGCAGGACGCAGAACTACAGGATAGCCGATTTTTTCAGCCGCCTTAAGTCCCTCATCAACAGAATTTGCAATATCAGATGGAAGCACAGGTTCACCCAGATCCTGACAAAGCTCCTTGAACAGCTCTCTGTCCTCAGCACGTTCAATACTGCTGCTTTTCGTTCCGAGAAGCTCAGTGCGGCATTCCTTCAGAATCCCTTTCTTTTCCAGCTGCATGGCAAGATTGAGTCCCGTCTGTCCACCTATCCCAGGCAGAATCGCATCCGGACGCTCGTAGCGAATGATTTTAGCAATATATTCCAGTGTAAGCGGCTCCATATAAACCTTATCTGCAATTGAGGTATCCGTCATAATAGTGGCAGGATTTGAGTTGCACAGCACGACCTCATAGCCCTCCTCCTTGAGAGCGAGACACGCCTGAGTTCCTGCATAATCAAACTCTGCCGCCTGACCGATTACAATAGGGCCCGAACCAATGACAAGGATCTTCTTGATATCTGTTCTTTTAGGCATTACTTTTTTCCTCCTCCATCAGTTTGATAAAGCGGTCAAACAGGTAAGTGCTGTCCTGAGGACCGGGCGCACTTTCCGGATGATACTGCACGCTGAAAACCTTATCCCTGTCACATTTGACACCCTCGATCGTACCGTCCAGCAGATTGATATGAGTTGCTGTAAGCTCAGTTTCCGCAAGACTGCTTTCCTTCACTGCATAAGAATGATTCTGCGAGGTGATTTCGATTTTGTTTGTTTCCAGATTCCGCACGGGATGATTGCCGCCCCGGTGACCGAATTTCAGCTTATATGTTTCAGCTCCGTATGCAAGGGAGATAAGCTGATGTCCGAGACATATCCCGAAGATTGGATACTTCCCGATCAGTGCCTTTACTGCTTCAATAGTCTCAGGAACATCCTTCGGGTCTCCGGGTCCGTTCGAGATGAAAATTCCGTCAGGGTGAAGTCCTTCAATCTCTTCAGCTGCTGTATTCCACGGTACGACTGTAACCCTGCATCCTCGGTTGTTCAGCGAACGGACGATATTCAGCTTCATTCCGCAGTCGATCGCCGCAACATGATATTGTTCATTTTCAGCATGAGAACACCAGCTTTCCTTGCAGCTGACCTTAGAAACAGCGTCTGTTGGAATACCGCTCTGTGCAAGGATTTTCAAGCCTTCCTCAAGAGTGGTCAAGGAATCTGTTATGAGTACCTTTCTGCTGCCGGAATCCCGTATTGAGCGTGTGAGCTTCCGTGTATCCACACCATATATTCCGGGAACCCGATACTTTTTCATAACCTCTGAAAGCGTTGCTGTGCTTCTGAAATTTGACGGCTCATCGTTATATTCCTTTACAATAACAGCACCGATTGTAGGAGTTTTTGTCTCATAATCGTCATCAGCCATGCCGTAGTTTCCGATAAGAGGATATGTCATAACCACTGCCTGATAGGTATATGACGGATCAGACAAAATCTCCTGATAACCAACCACCGAGGTATTGAATACGATTTCACACACCTTATCATCCATATCCCCGAAGCCAAAGCCGTAATACTCCTGTCCGTCCTCTAAAATTAGCTTTCTGTTATAATCCATAATAAGCCTCATTTCCTCACTTCTGAAAGTTTTTGCTCAAAGCGGTTTTTTCGTGTATCTTTTGGAATTGCTGTAGGATAATTTCCGTTAAAACAGGCACAGCAGTATCCGCTGTTTCCGATAAGTCCGCAAAGCTCCGATACGGGCAGATAACCAAGAGTGTCTGCACCAATGATTTCCGCAATTTCATCAACAGAATGATTACAGGCAATAAGATTTTCGCTTGAATCAATATCCGTACCGTAATAACAGGGGTGCAGAAATGGCGGCGAAGATATTCTCATGTGAATCTCATTTGCGCCTGCTTCACGCAGAAGTCTTACAATACGTCCGCTTGTGGTACCTCTTACAATAGAATCGTCAATCAGCACAACACGCTTTCCCTTTACACATTCCTCAATAGCACTCAGCTTGATTTTTACTGCGTCAAGCCTGTTGTTCTGACCGGGAGAAATAAAGGTTCTGCCAATATACTTATTTTTAATCAATCCGATCCCGTAGGGAATACCGGACTGCTGACTGAATCCGAGTGCCGCGTCAAGTCCTGAATCCGGCACGCCGATAACAATATCAGCTTTGACCGGATGAGTTTGAGCAAGAATTTTTCCTGCACGTATTCTTGCGGCGTGAACGGATACTCCGTCGATTTCAGAATCAGGTCTTGAAAAGTAGATGTACTCGAAAATACACAGTTTTTTCGGCTGTTTTCCGCAGTGCTCCGTTCTTGATACAACACCGTTTCTGCTGAAAACAAGTATTTCGCCCGGCAGAACATCACGCACAAATTCTGCTCCTACCGCTTTCAGAGCGCAGCTCTCTGAAGCTATCACATATGTGCCGTCATCGGTTTTACCATAACATAGAGGACGAAAACCATGGGGATCTCTTGCACAGATAAGCTTTTGCGGAGACATAAGCACCAGGGAATATGCACCGTCAAACGTATTCATAGCGGCACTCAGAGCGTCCTCAATCGAATCACATTTCAGCCGCTCTCTTGTTACGATATAGGCTATAGTTTCGGTATCGCTTGTTGTGTGGAATATTGCTCCGGAAAGCTCCAGCTTGTCGCGCAGCTCTGCCGCGTTGCTGAGGTTTCCGTTATGGGCAAGTACCATTCTTCCCTTCTGGTGATTAACCTCAATAGGCTGACAGTTTCTGCGGTTTGTACCGCCTGTTGTTCCGTAGCGTACATGACCTACAGCCATTGTTCCTCTCGGAAATGAGGATATCCTTTCGGCAGAAAACACTTCGCTTACCAGTCCGAGGTCTTTGTGAGAAACAAATACACCGTCGTCATTTACTACGATACCGCAGCTTTCCTGTCCCCTGTGCTGAAGGGCATACAGTCCATAGTAACAAATACCCGCAGCGTCAACAGACTTAGGGGATATTACACCAAACACACCGCATTCTTCTTTTATGCTCATGAATTTCCTCCTTTTGAATGTTCAAGAGCTGCACCAATAAATCCCAAGAAAAGCGGATGAGGTCTGTTAGGGCGGCTTTTAAACTCAGGATGATACTGAACTCCCACATAAAACGGCCTTTCTGTCAGTTCTACTGCTTCCACAAGTCTGCCATCCGGTGAGATACCGCTGAGTGTAAGTCCACAGCCCTGAAGCAATTCACGATAGTCATTATTGAATTCATAACGATGGCGATGACGTTCACTGATAACAGGCAGTCTGTAACAGTCACTCATTTTAGTATTCGGCTTGATACAGCATGGATATGAACCGAGCCTGAGTGTTCCGCCTTTATCGATATCACTTCTTTGACCTGGCATGAAGTCAATAACCTTATTTCTGCATCGCTCGTTAAATTCTCCTGAATCAGCTTCAGGAAGTCCTGCGGCATTTCTTGCAAATTCAATCACTGCAATCTGCATGCCAAGACAGATCCCGAAATAGGGAAGCTCGTTTTCTCTTGCGAATTTTGCCGCAAGAATCATGCCCTCAATACCACGGCTTCCAAATCCTCCGGGAATAAGAATTCCATCAAGGGTGGAAAGCTGTTCATCACAGCTTTCCGGATTGATCTGCTCTGAGTCTATCCACTGAATTTCAATATGGGTGTTATGATAGCAGCCTGCATGACGAAGAGCCTCTGCTACGGAAAGATATGCGTCGTGCAGCTCAACATACTTACCTACAAGACCAATTTTTATGCTTTGCGATAATTTCCTGCTTTTCTCCACCATTTGCATCCATTCAGTCAGATCGGGAGCTGCAGCATCAATTCCCAATTCACGGCACACAACCTCGGAAAATCCTGCTTTCTCCAGCATAAGCGGAGCTTCGTAGAGATTGGGCAGCGTAATGTTTTCGATAACGCAGTCGGGCTTTACGTTGCAAAACAGTGCAATCTTTTTGAAAATAGATTCTTCCAAAGGTTCATCACAGCGCAGCACAATAATATCCGGGTTTATTCCCATTCCCTGAAGCTCTTTTACGGAATGCTGGGTAGGTTTTGACTTATGCTCTTCAGAACCTCTTAGAAATGGCACCAGCGTCACATGAATAAACAGGCTGTTTTCACGTCCGATTTCAAGGGAAACCTGCCTTACCGCTTCAATAAACGGTTGGGACTCAATATCACCGATCGTGCCGCCAATTTCCGTAATAACTACGTCAGCACCCGTCTTTTTTCCCACGCTGTATACAAATTCCTTGATCTCGTTTGTGATATGAGGAATAACCTGAACCGTTGAACCGAGATATTCTCCCCTTCGCTCCTTGTTGAGCACATTCCAGTAAACCTTTCCTGTGGTGAGATTTGAGTATTTATTCAAATCCTCGTCGATGAAACGTTCATAATGACCAAGATCAAGGTCTGTTTCGGCACCATCCTCGGTAACATATACCTCTCCATGCTGATAGGGACTCATTGTTCCTGGGTCTACATTGATATACGGGTCAAGTTTCTGTGCGGCTGCCTTAAGTCCCCTTGCTTTGAGAAGCCTGCCGAGTGATGCGGCGGTAATGCCCTTACCAAGTCCGGAAACAACTCCTCCTGTTACAAAGATATATTTCGTCATAGTGCAGCTCTCCCTTATTCCCATTCCACCGTTGCCGGAGGCTTTGATGTGATATCATAGACCACTCTTGTAATTCCGCTTACTTCATTGGTAATTCGGCTGCTTGCCTTTTCAAGCACCTCGTAGGGCAGTCTCGTCCATTCAGCTGTCATGAAGTCGTCTGTAGTAACAGCCCGCAGTACCACAGTATATCCATAGGTACGCGCGTCACCCATAACTCCAACGCTGCGCAGGTCTGTCAGCACTGCAAAATACTGATCAGTTTCATTTTCAAGACCTGCCTTTGAGATCTCATCACGGAAGACAGCGTCTGCTTCACGGAGTATGTCAAGCTTCTCCTTTGTTATCTCTCCGATCACTCTTACCGCAAGTCCAGGTCCCGGAAAAGGCTGACGCCATATAAGCTCATGGGGAATCCCAAGCTGAGTACCCACCTCTCTTACCTCGTCCTTGAAAAGGTCACGCAGCGGCTCGGCGATCTCATCAAAGGAGATCACATCAGGAAGTCCGCCAACATTATGATGACTTTTTATTACGGCAGAATCTCCCCTGCCGCTTTCAATCACGTCGGGATAGATGGTGCCCTGAGCAAGAACATCAATTTTCCCGAGCTTTTCAGCCTCATCCTCAAATACACGAATGAATTCTTCGCCAATTATTTTACGCTTCGTCTCAGGGTCGGTAACTGCAAAAAGCTTATTAAGGAATCTTTCCTCGGCATTTACTCTGATAAGGTTCATTCCGAATTTCCCGCCGAAGGTCTGCTCCACGAAATCGCCCTCGTTCTTGCGAAGAAGACCGTGATCCACGAATACACATGTAAGATCCTTTCCAATCGCCTTGTGAAGCAATGCCGCAGCTACTGAGGAATCCACACCGCCGGAAAGTGCGAGAAGAACCTTTTTGCCTGCGAGCTTTTTACGGTATTTTTCTATGGAAGCATCTGCAAAATTCTCCATTTTCCAATCACCGGAACAGCCACAGATTTCAAACAGGAAATTTGAAAGTATTTGTCTGCCGTAAGCTGTATGAGTAACCTCAGGATGGAACTGTACTCCGTAAAGTCTGCGCAAATCATTGGCAAAAGCAGCGCAAGGACAATTAGCTGTGTGAGCGATAACGGAAAATCCAAACGGCGGAGTTTTCACATAATCAGTATGGCTCATCCAGCAGATGTTTTCCTCAGGAATATTTTTAAACAGAGGATTATCCTTTGTGCAGAGAAGCGTTTTTCCGTATTCGCTGCCTGTTTCGGCACTCTGGATCTCTCCTCCCTCCATATACGCCATAAGCTGTGCACCGTAGCATATGCCGAGAATTGGGATACCTATATTCAGAATTTCCGGGTCATAGTGGGGCGAGTTTTCATCATAAACACTATTAGGACCGCCGGTGAATATTATTCCCTTATAGCCGGCTTTTTTCACCTCATCGGGAGTGATTCCGCTGTACGGCTTGATTTCCGCATAAACGTGATGCTCACGTACTCTGCGTGCAATAAGCTGATTATACTGACCGCCGAAATCAAGCACCAATACCTTTTCATCTGCTAACGCAGTTGTTTTAGTTTCCATTGATTTACCTCTCTTATTATTGTTTATTTTCCGCTGTCACCGTAGTTGGAAAGTACACGGGCAGATGGATCGTTTACATTGCAGCCTTTCCAATCCCTGTTGGGCATCCAGAAATCGCTGATCATCTCACTCTGACCCGGATAATACCTTTCAAATATCTCACGATAAAGAAGAGACTCCTTTGTAAACGGCTGAGCATGAATATATTTTTTGCGTTTTGATTTGAATTGTTCGTCGCTGAAACAATTTTCTGCGTGCTCTTTCAGATAATCAACCATAGAATGTCCTACAGCATCGGAGAAAGCCGCCTTTTCACGCCACAGAATCCCATCGGGAAGATAGTCTCCTTCAAATGCTTTACGAAGCAGATATTTTCCCTTTCCATATTTGTTCAGCTTCATTTCGGGATCGATCGACATCACATATTTCACAAAATCGAGGTCGCCGAACGGCACTCTTGCCTCAAGCGAGTTCACCGAAATACAGCGGTCTGCACGGAGTACATCATACATATGAAGCTCACGGATCCGCTTTTCTGATTCAGCCTGAAAAGCATTAGCATCAGGAGCAAAATCGGTATATTTATAGCCGAAAAGCTCATCTGAAATTTCTCCCGTAAGAAGTACACGGATATCGGTCTTTTCGTGGATCGCCTTGCAGATAAGATACATTCCCATACTCGCACGGATAGTCGTGATATCATAAGTACCAAGTATTTTTATAACCGTTTCAAGCGACGACAGCACATCTTCTTTTGTAATAATTATTTCAGTATGGTCACTTTTGATGTATTGGGCAGCCTGTTTGGCGTATTTCAGGTCTATGGCATCCTCGCTCATACCAACTGCAAATGTTTTTATCGGATCAGAGCTGTTCTTTGCGGCAATAGCGCATACAAGAGATGAGTCAAGTCCTCCGGAAAGCAGGAAGCCTACCTTTGCGTCAGCAACAAGACGCTTTTTTACGCCGCTTACGAGTTTATCATGAATATTACGACAAACCTTTTCAATATCATCCCGGCAGACTGTTTCGGCTTGAGCGATATCACAATAGCAGATGAATTCTCCATTCTTATAATAATGTCCGGGAGGAAACGGCATGATCTTATCCGTAAGCTCCAGAAGATTTTTTGGCTCGCTTGCAAATATGATCACGCCTGCTTTATCATACCCGTAGTAAAGCGGCCGGATTCCGATGGGATCTCTTGCGGCAATATATTCCTTTGCGTCATCATCGTAAATTATACATGCAAATTCTGCGTCAAGCATAGCAAACATATCCGTTCCGTATTCCTTGTATAAAGGGAGAAGGATCTCGCAGTCCGACTCGCTGCGGAAGGTATACTTCGGTATAAGTCTTTCTCTGAGCCTTTCAAAGCCGTATATCTCTCCATTGCACACAGCATAGCTGCCGTCAAGCTCAAAGGGCTGCATACCCGATGGTGTAAGCCCCATTATCGCAAGCCTGTGAAACCCCAACAGTCCCATGCCTGTATCCACAATACGGCTGTCATCCGGTCCTCTTGAAACAGTCTGCTCAAAGCCTTTTTTGAAAGCAGCCAAATCAGCACTGCTGCCGCAGTATCCCATAATTGAACACATAAAAATTCCTCCATGTATCACTTTTAGCCGGCGTATTTTACACAGCCGGCATAAAGTGATTATTTTATTATTCTACATCCTGAAGTGCATCAATACCTTCTTCGCCGGTACGAACCTTAACGACATTTTCAACATCGTAAACGAATATCTTACCATCGCCGATATGACCTGTGTAAAGCACCTTCTTTGCAGTTTCTATTACTCTGCGTACAGGAACACTGCCTACTACGATATCAACCTGGATCTTCGGAAGCAGATTTGCTTCGACCTTAACGCCACGATAATACTCAGGCTGACCCTTCTGAACGCCGCAGCCAAGAACATGAGATACAGTCATACCTGTAATGCCAATACTCATCATAGAGTTCTTCAAGGCTTCAAAGCGTGATTCCTTGCAGATGATCTCAATCTTTGTAAACTTCGGTGTTCCATCGTCAAAGGCAGGAACCTTCTTTACTGGGATCGCCTCAGCAACAGGCGTCTCACCAACTACTGCAACAGCCTCCTCATAACCGTAGTCAAGGCTTTCAACGGCAGGAACGAAATCAGCGTAAGCACTGGGAAGACCATGCTCTGTGCTGTCAAGACCCTTGATTTCTTCTTCTGGAGTTACTCTTAGACCGACTGTCTTCTTGATAATGGCGAATGTCAGAGTCATTGTAACCGCAGTCCATGCGAGAATTGCAGCGATACCTAAGAGCTGAACTCCCAAAAGCTTAGCACTGCCTGTATAGAAAAGACCTTCAAGACCAGCGGGAGCATCGGGATTTGCAAGAAGTCCAACTGCAAGAGTTCCCCATACACCATTTGCGAGATGAACGCCGACTGCGCCTACAGGGTCATCGACATGAAGCTTAAGATCAATGAATTCAACAACAACAACGATAAGAATACCAGAAACAAAACCTACTATTGTGGCACCTAAAGCATCGAGAGCATCACATCCGGCAGTAACACCTACAAGACCAGCAAGAGAAGCATTGAGACACATTGAAACGTCAGGCTTTCCGTTCTTTACCCATGTAAAGATAAGAGTTACAACAGTTGCAGCTGCAGGAGCGATCGTTGTTGTGAGGAAGATGGAACCGAGAGAGGTGTCATCCCAGGCAGCGGCACCGTTGAATCCGTACCATCCGAACCAACGGATGAAGCATCCGAGAGCTCCGAGAGTAATTGAGTGACCAGGGATAGCATTTACCTTCTTAACCTTTCCAACCTTATCCTTAACATATTTGCCAAGACGAGGGCCAACCATAATTGCACCGATAAGAGCAGTAATACCTCCGACTGAGTGGATCGCAGCAGAACCCGCAAAATCGTGGAATCCGAGCTTTACAAGCCAGCCTTCTGAGTTCCATACCCAACCAGCTTCGATGGGGTATACTACCAATGAGATTATTCCTGAATAGATACAATATGAAATAAACTTTGTTCTTTCAGCCATTGCTCCTGAAACGATCGTGGCAGCAGTAGCGCAGAATACAAGATTAAATACGAAGCTTGAGGCGTTTTCCTCAATAAATCCGCCGAAATCAGCGAAAATATCGAGGTTTGGAACGCCGATGACGCCCATGACATAATCCTCGGACATCATAAGACCAAAACCAAGCAGTACGAACATTACAGTTCCGATACAGAAGTCCATAAGGTTTTTCATGATGATGTTTCCGGCGTTCTTTGCTCTGGTGAAACCTGTTTCAACCATTGCAAATCCTGCCTGCATAAAAAATACCAACGCAGCTCCCATGAGGAACCAGACACCAAATACTTCGCTTGTGGCAACTTCTTCAACTAAAGTTTTGATTTCTTCCATTGCCATATAAATCATCTCCTAAATATAATACGAATTAAATTGTCATCAATTCATTTTACTCCGAAAAGCAGATCGCCGTATGTAGGGAACGGCCAGTACTTCTTGGCGGTAACGATCTCAGCCTCGTCACATGCAGCACGCAGTTCACTCATCTTAACGAGGACTGTATCACGAATTGCATAACCCTCTGCAATAATATCTTCAGCCGAAGCAAGGTCAAACAGAGCCTGCTCAAGCTCATCGATTTTCTGTGTGATTCTGTCAGTCAGTGATGAAAGCTTCTTCACAAGACTTGTTTCATAGTTGCATGGGATATCAGCATCAAGTGCCTTCTTGACAGCCGCAGTCCTTGCAAGCTCAGCAGTATAGGATTCAATTGCCGGAGCAATTTCTGTTCTTGCCATATCAACCATTGTATTTGCTTCAATTCTGACTGTCTTGCAATAGTTGTCAAGCATGATTTCGCAGCGTGATTTCAGCTCAGCTTCAGAGAAAACCTTCTGCGAGGTAAGCATTTCAACGTTTTTCTTATCAAGCAGATGAGGCATACAGTCGGGTGTAGTACGATAGTTGAGAAGTCCTCTCTGCTCGGTTGCCTCTTCGATCCATGAATCATCATAGCCATTTCCGTTGAAAATAATATGCTTGTGGTCCTTGATCGTCTTGCGGATCATTTCGTGAAGAGCAGTTTCAAAGTCCTCTGCCTGTTCAAGTCTGTCTGCATAAATCTTAAGACTTTCCGCAACAGCACTGTTAAGCATAATGTTTGCACAAGCAATGCTGTTTGATGAGCCGAGCATACGGAACTCAAACTTGTTTCCCGTAAAAGCAAAGGGAGAGGTTCTGTTGCGGTCTGTTGTATCACGGTTGAACTTCGGAAGAACATCAACTCCAAGTTTCATTTTTGTCTTTGCAGCAGCATTGTAAGGCACATCCTTTTCGATTGCTTCAATAACTGCATTCAGTTCGTCACCAAGGAAGATTGATACTACTGCAGGCGGAGCTTCATTAGCACCAAGTCTGTGATCGTTGCCTGCCGTTGCAACGGAAATTCTCAGCAGATCCTGATAATCATCGACTGCCTTTATTACTGCACAGAGGAAAAGCAGGAACTGTGCATTTTCATAAGGTGTTTCTCCCGGAGAGAGAAGGTTTACTCCCGAATCGGTTGCAATTGACCAGTTGTTATGCTTACCGCTGCCATTTACGCCTGCAAAAGGCTTTTCATGAAGAAGACACACAAGGCCATGCTTTGCTGCAACCTTCTGCATAATTTCCATAGTCAGCTGATTGTGGTCGGTAGCGATGTTTGTCGTTGTATAAATCGGAGCCAGCTCATGCTGTGCAGGAGCTACCTCATTATGTTCAGTCTTTGCAAGAATACCCAGCTTCCACAGTTCATCATTGAGTTCCTGCATATATGCCTCGACTCTGGGCTTGATAACTCCAAAATAGTGATCGTCCATCTCCTGTCCCTTAGGCGGCTTCGCACCAAACAATGTGCGTCCCGTAAAGCGGAGGTCACGACGCTGGTCGTACATTTCCTTATCCACGAGAAAATATTCCTGCTCCGGACCTACTGATGTACGTACACATTTTACAGTGTCGTTTCCGAAAAGCCTGAGAATACGTATAGCCTGCTTGCTCAGTGCCTCCATTGAACGAAGAAGAGGAGTCTTTTTATCGAGAGCCTCACCGCCATAGGAGCAGAATGCTGTAGGAATGCACAATGTCTTTCCCTTGATGAATGCATATGAGGTGGGATCCCATGCGGTATATCCTCTTGCTTCAAATGTAGCTCTAAGACCTCCTGAAGGAAATGAAGAAGCGTCAGGCTCACCCTTGATAAGCTCCTTGCCCGAGAACTCCATAATTACTCCACCGTCAGGTGATGGAGAAATAAAGCTGTCATGCTTTTCTGCGGTAATACCCGTCAGCGGCTGAAACCAGTGTGTGTAATGTGTCGCACCATTTGCAATTGCCCAGTCTTTCATAGCAGTTGCCACAGCATTCGCAACGCTGATGTCAAGCTTTGCGCCCTCATCAATCGTTTTCTTCAGCGACTGATATACCTTTGCAGACAGATTAGCCTTCATCACTCTGTCATCAAATACCAGCTTTCCAAAATACTCAGATACAGTTCCCATAAAAAAACACTCCTTTGGGGTTTAGTTAATAAAAAGATAAGGGCGTCCTCGATGTAAAATCACCAAAGACGCCCTTGCCTTAATATTACATGTTTAATTCATTTGTGTCTGATATCCCTGCTCC
Organism: Ruminococcus sp.; assembly: GCA_045580565.1. Classification (GTDB taxonomy): domain Bacteria; phylum Bacillota; class Clostridia; order Oscillospirales; family Ruminococcaceae; genus Ruminococcus_C. The sequence continues at coordinate 7,904 of JAZNOB010000208.1, read as the reverse complement.
ATTGCAGCGACACTACACTATATAATTTTGCATTTATGTGCAAAACAAGAAAAGACAAAGATACCTTCAAGGAATTACCTTAAAGACACCTTTGCCTTTTCTGTCTCATATTATACACCCTTTGGATCCGTTTGTCAACCCCTTTTTGGATTCTTTCAAAAAATTTTTAAGCCGTAAATTTAGGTATTGACAAACGGAAAAATGAGTAGTATAATACTGATAGATGAGCAAAGGCGTTCATTTCATATCAGATTTTTGTCTGCTTTGAAATGGACGCCTTTCTTTTTTATATCGCAGGAATACATGCAATGATTTTTAGCGATATTCGCTTTAATTATCTCCGAAAGGAAGGAAAACCATATGAAATTAGAAGGTCAGGTACGAATCCCCTCCGGATGTGCGATTGCAGCTGTCATTTCAAAAGATGGAAAAAGAATGTCCGGCGAAATGATCACAAATGCTATGAAGCCCATGCATGACCGTTCAAACGGTCTGGGCGGAGGATTTGCAGGATACGGAATTTATCCCGATTACAAGGAATTTTATGCACTGCATTTCTTTTTTAATGACCGTGCCACACGAAAAAACTGTGAGGTATTCCTTAAAGAAAGATTTGAAATAGTAAAGTCGGAAATGATTCCCACACGAAAAATCCCCGCTATAACTGACGAGCCCATAATATGGAGATACTTTGTTGCTCCTCTGCAATCGGTTCTTGCTTCCCTTCAGTTGGATGAAAAGGAATTCGTTGCAAGAACGGTCATGAAGATCAACACCGAAATGAACGGAGCCTATGTTTTCTCAAGCGGCAAGAACATGGGCACCTTCAAGGCTGTAGGATTTCCAGAGGATGTAGGCGTTTTCTATAAATTAGACGAATATGAGGGATATTCGTGGACGGCTCACGGCCGTTATCCTACAAATACTCCCGGCTGGTGGGGCGGTGCTCACCCGTTTACACTCCTTGACTATTCTATTGTTCATAACGGCGAAATTTCCTCCTATGACGCAAACCGCCGCTTCATAGAAATGTTCGGCTATAAGTGTAATCTTCAAACCGATACTGAGGTAATTACATATATTATGGATTATCTTATCCGTGTTCAGGGGCTTACTTTAGAGGAGGCAGCAAGCGTTATCGCAGCTCCGTTCTGGAGTACAATTTCATCAAAAGATGAGGAAGAACGCAAAAAGATCACATATCTCCGTACTGTTTTTTCAAGTCTGCTTGTAACGGGACCTTTTTCAATTGTTTTTGGTTTCAACGGCGGACTTATGGCACTCAATGACCGTCTGAAGCTCCGTTCAATGGTTGTGGGTGAAAAGGACGATAAGGTGTTTATCGCAAGCGAAGAAGCTGCAATCCGTGTAATGGAGCCTTATGCAGAGAATATTTATGCTCCCACAGGCGGAGAACCTGTTATTATAAGAGTAAAGGAGGGTGCATTCTGATGAGTGTGGAATTTGTTTATCCCGAATTTGAGGTTGTCAGAAACGATAACCGCTGCATTGGATGCAGAGTATGTGAACGTCAATGTGCAAATGAGGTGCATACCTTTGATGCGGAATGCGGTATTATACTAAGCGACGAAACAAAATGCGTTAATTGTCAGAGGTGCGTTTCACTTTGTCCTACAAGAGCAATAAAAATAGTAAAAAGCGACTGCACTCTGCGTGAAAATGCCAACTGGAAAAACGATACGATCAAGGAGATTTATAAACAGGCAAACAGCGGAGGAGTTCTTCTTTCTTCAATGGGAAATCCCAATCCTCTCCCTGTATACTGGGATAAAATCCTGATAAATGCTTCTCAGGTAACAAATCCCCCTATCGATCCTCTGAGAGAGCCTATGGAGACTAAGGTTTTCCTCGGAAAGAAGCACGAAAGAGTTGTCAGGGATGAAAACGGACAGCTTAAATGCGATCTACTCCCTCAGATTGAGCTTTCAATGCCTGTCATGTTTTCAGCAATGAGCTATGGCTCTATCAGCTATAATGCACACGAATCACTTGCAAGAGCCGCAACGGAGCTTGGTATTCTCTATAATACAGGTGAGGGCGGTCTTCATGAAGATTTCTACTGCTACGGCAAAAACACAATCGTTCAGGTTGCTTCAGGACGTTTCGGCGTTTACAAGGATTATCTTGAAGCAGGAACTGCCGTTGAAATTAAAATGGGTCAGGGAGCGAAACCCGGTATCGGCGGTCATCTGCCCGGAGCTAAAATAGTCGGCGATGTCTCACGCACACGAATGATTCCCGAAGGCTCTGACGCAATCTCGCCTGCTCCTCATCATGATATTTACTCAATCGAGGATCTGCGTCAGCTTGTATTCTCATTGAAAGAAGCTACCGAGTACAAAAAGCCTGTAATTGTAAAGGTTGCTGCTGTGCATAATATCGCAGCTATTGCAAGCGGTATCGCACGAAGCGGTGCTGATATCATAGCTATTGACGGCTTCAGAGGCGGTACAGGTGCTGCACCAACAAGGATCCGTGATAACGTCGGAATACCCATAGAGCTTGCACTTGCGGCTGTTGACCAGAGACTCCGTGACGAGGGAATCCGAAACAATGTTTCTCTTGTTGTGGGCGGAAGTATACGAAGTGCATCCGACGTAGTAAAAGCGATCGCACTCGGAGCTGACGCCTGCTATGTTGCAACAGCAGCTCTTCTCGCACTCGGCTGTCACCTCTGCCGTACCTGTCAGAGCGGAAAGTGCAACTGGGGTATTGCAACCCAGCGTCCCGAGCTTGTAAAGCGTCTTAATCCCGATATTGGCAGTGAACGTCTTATCAATCTCATGAACGCATGGAGACATGAAATTAAGGAACTTATGGGCGGAATGGGTATCAACTCCATTGAGTCCCTCAGAGGAAATCGCTTAATGCTGCGTGGAATCGAATTAAATGAGAAAGAGCTTGAAATTCTCGGTATCTCTCATGCCGGTGAATAAGGGAGGGCTTTAACATGAAACGTGTATATGTAAATGAAAAATGGTGTCTTGGATGCCGTTTGTGTGAATATAACTGCGCCTTCGCCAATTCCGGCGAATCAAATATAGTAAAAGCGTTGAAGGGTAAGCGGATTTTTCCGAGAATCCACGTTGAAGGCGATAAAAACATTAGCTTTGCTGTTTCCTGCCGCCACTGCAAGGATCCTCTTTGTGTGAAAAGCTGTATTTCTGGTGCGCTGTCTTCTAAAAATGGAGTTATCTGTATCGATCATAATAAGTGTGTAGAATGTCTTACCTGCATACTGGTTTGTCCTTTCGGAGCAGTGTCGCAGGCAGAAAACGGTACTGTACAGAAATGCGAGCTTTGTCTTGAAAACTCCTGTGGAGAACCTGCGTGTGTAAAAGGATGTCCAAACAGAGCTATCGTATATGAGGAGAGGTGAGAATTTATGAAGCAATATGTAATTATCGGAAATGGAATAGCAGCAGCCGGATGCATCGAGGGGATCCGCAGTACAGACAGCGACAATAAAATCGTTGTTGTATCAGAGGAAAAACACCCTGTTTACTGCCGACCTCTTATCTCCTATTATCTTGAGGGCAAGACAGATCTTCAGCGGATGAAGTACCGAAGTAACGATTATTATGAGAAGATGGGCTGTGATGTGCTTTATGGAAGAAAGGCGGTAAAAATCGAGAAAGAAACTAAAACGATAGTTCTCGATGACGGCACAGTCCTCCCCTATTCTGCTGTATGTACTGCATCAGGTTCGGTTCCATTTGTTCCACCGTTTGCAGGACTGGAAAGCGTAAAAAATAAGTTTTCATTTATGACGATCGATGATACACTTTCTCTTGAAGCTGCATTAAATAAAGATTCCAAGGTACTGATCATCGGTGCAGGTCTTATTGGTTTGAAATGCGCCGAGGGTCTGAGAGATAGGGTAAAGAGCATAACAGTATGTGATCTTGCCGACCGTGTACTTTCCAGTATCCTTGATCGTGAATGTGCCGCAATGATGCAGAAGCATCTTGAAAATAATGGAATACGCTTTCTGCTAAGCGACAGTGCAGAGCGTTTTGACGGTAATACTGCATTTATGAAAAGCGGAAAAACCGTTTCATTTGATGTTCTTGTGCTGGCTGTGGGCGTTCGTGCAAATACTTCTCTTGTAGGAGATATAGGCGGTGAAGTAAACCGTGGTATTATTGTCAATGAACGTATGGAAACTTCAATTCCAGATGTTTATGCTGCAGGCGATTGTACCGAAGGTGAAGATATCTCTCTTGGTGGAAAGAGAGTTCTGGCACTTCTTCCGAATGCCTATATGCAGGGCAAGTGTGCAGGGATCAATATGACTGGAGAAAATGCTGTTTTTGATAATGCAATTCCCATGAACTCCATCGGTTTTTTCGGACTCCATGCCATGACAGCGGGCAGTTATTTCAGCAAAGCTGAGGGCGGCGAAATGTACGAGGAAAAAACGAAAGATTTTCTGAAAAGACTTTTCATTCGTGACGGTGTGCTAACCGGATATATCATAATTGGAGATACGGAAAGAGCAGGCATCTACACCTCGCTTATCCGTGAAAGAATTCCACTAAGTACCGTAAATTTTGAGCTTTTAAAGAAAAATACAACGTTTACAGCTTTTTCACATGAAAGCCGCATAAATAAGTTCGGAGGTGCAGTATAACATTATGTTGATTGATGTAACAAATCTTGATTACAAATCCCTGAATAACAGGCTGCGTGAGTCTGTGGAGGACTGCTCTTTGAGCGGCTGCTGCGGTCAGCGTTTTATTGCGGCAGGTATGTCTGAGCGTTCCATTACAATTAACGGAGTACCCGGAAATGCACTCGGTGCATATCTCAATGGTGCTTCAATTACTGTAAACGCCAATGCTCAGGACGCTGTGGGAGATACAATGAACGAGGGTAAAATTATCATACACGGAAATATCGGCGATGCTGCCGGATACGCTATGCGTGGCGGAACAATCTATGTCAAAGGCAATGCCGGATATCGTGCAGGAATCCATATGAAGCAGTATGAAGATAAGATTCCGGTTCTGGTTATCGGCGGCACAGCAGGCAGCTTTCTTGGCGAATATCAGGCAGGCGGTGTTATTGTTGTCCTTGGTCTGGAAGCAGACGGAAAGCGTATCGTAGGTAATTTTCCATGCACCGGTATGCATGGCGGCAAAATGTTCCTGAGAGGAGACTGCACAGACATCAAATTTCCCGGTCAGGTGACGGCAAAAGCCGCCACCGATAAAGATGCGGAGGAAATAAGAAAATATGTATCGGAATACTGCGATCTGTTCGGCTATGATACGGAAGAAGTCATGAACGCCTCCTTTACTGTAGTAACTCCCGACAGCAAAAACCCATACAAGCAGATGTATGTTGCAAACTGAAAGAAGGTGAATTATGAAATACTCAAAAGAGGAGGTCAAACAGTTCATTCAGGAGGATGATGTTAAGTTTATCCGTCTTGCTTTCTGCGATGTGTTTGGTAAACAAAAAAATGTATCAATTATGCCTGATGAGCTTCATCGTGCTTTTTCAAAGGGCATTGCTATTGATGCTTCCGCAATTACAGGCTTCGGAGATGAAACACACTCTGACTTGATGCTTCATCCTATCGCTGAAACTATTACACCTCTCCCATGGAGACCGGAACATGGACGGGTTGTGCGTATGTTTTGTCATATCACTTATCCTGATGGCAGACCATTCGAGTGTGATACAAGAAGTCTGCTTGAAAAGGCTGTAATTGATGCGCAGGCGGCAGGTCTGAGCTTTTATTTCGGTGCTGAACAGGAATTTTATCTTTTCAAGCTTGACGAGAACGGGGAGCCGACAAAAATTCCATACGATAAGGCAGGCTATATGGATATTGCCCCTGAGGATAAAGGCGAGAATATCCGCCGTGAAATCTGCCTTACTCTCGAACAAATGGGCATTCGTCCGGAAAGTTCTCACCATGAGGAAGGTCCCGGTCAAAACGAGATTGACTTCCGGTATTCCGATCCACTGACTGCGGCTGACAATGCTATGACATTTCAGACTATTGTAAGGACAGTCGCACAGCGGAATGGCCTTTATGCCGATTTCGGCCCAAAGCCTCTGAAGGATAAACCCGGAAACGGATTTCACATAAATATTTCTGTTAAATCCATGGATGGAAGCGACAATCTTTATAATATGATTGCAGGAATACTTGAGAGAGTCTCGGATATGACCGTATTTCTCAATCCCACTGAAAGCTCTTATGAACGATTCGGAAACAATAAGGCTCCAGGATATATTTCGTGGTCAAGTGAAAACCGCTCTCAGCTTGTGAGAGTTCCCGCAGCAGAGGGAGAATATCGTCGTGCAGAGCTTCGTTCACCTGATCCGACTACCAATCCTTATCTTGCATTTACACTGATGATATACGCAGGCATTTATGGAATTCAATATAAGCCCGTATTGCCGCCTGCTGCAGATATCAACCTTTATAAGGCAGACGAAGATACTCTTTCCAAATTCAGAAAGCTGCCTCATGATTTGAAATCAGCCCGTGAAATTGCAGCCGTAAGTGACTTTATCAAAGAGCATATACCTACTGCGGTACTTGATATTTATTGCAAATAAATAATTTCAAATTTAAAAGAAGGGGGGAGAAATATGAGTTTAAAAGAACAGGTGTACAGCATTCTCGTTGTATCGGCATCCAACAGCTTTAACTCAGCTTTGGCAGAAATGCTCCCCGAATCAAAATATTATCCTGTAAATACTGTTTCAAGTATAAGTGCAGCAAAGCGAGCTATTGCAGAAAGAGCCTTTGATTTTGTTCTGATAAATTCTCCGCTCCCTGATGACTCAGGCATACATTTTGCTATCGATACCTGCACTCTGAGAGAAACAGCCGTTCTGCTTCTCGCAAGAAACGATATTCATGACGAAATTTATGATAAAGTTGCTGAATACGGAGTATTCACACTCGCTAAGCCAACCTCAAAGCCGATAATGGCACTGGCACTCAGATGGATGGCAAGCACAAGAGCACAGCTGCGCAAACTTGAAACCAAATCTTTGTCAGTCGAAGAAAAAATGGAGGAAATCCGTATTGTCAACAGAGCAAAATGCCTGCTGATAAGCGAACTTAAAATGAGCGAACCTGATGCCCATCATTACATACAAAAACAAGCTATGGATAGATGCATTTCACGCAGAGAGGCCGCGGAGAGGATTATTATCACCTACTCATAAAGTATTGTTTGAAGCAGCGTCACCCCACAGGGCCGGCAGACTGACTTGGTCTGATTGCCTTGCGGGGTGTTTTTTTATTTATTCAAAAGCTCTCTCTTCATAATACAGAGATCAAGTACATCAAGCCTATCATTCTCGCAGAGATTACCTGCCTCCCGGTTTACAAGTGCAGTATCCTGAACACAGAGCAGCCATTTCTGCATCACAACAACATCGGCAACAGAAAATTCACCATCTGCATTAACATCGCCTTTAACGCTTTTCTGCACAGGCACTGCATAAAGAGCGTATGCCGTCATATCGGAAGAACCCGCACTGATATACAGCTGCGGAATATCACTAAGTGATGTACCGCTTCCTTCAGCAACATTCAGGAAATCTTCATAAGAAAAGTACATTGTGAAATCCTCGTTTCTGTCGTCCTCTGAATACACCTTATCCCAGTCACCGTTAAGCACAAGGTACGGCTCGGTTTCCGAATGTTTCCGATGAAGATGTGGGATTGATTTTGTCAATAAAACTTGACACAATTAGTTCGAACAAATTTCAGGCGGACAGCCTCAGGTTATCATAGTAGAGCTTTCTTTTCAGTGCGGGAGGCAGACCGCCATTTGCAGTACATATCCTTCTGTTTGCCCAATAGCTCATGTAATACCTCCAAATCATAGTATTCAGCTCTGTCATAG